>JBHHVG010000456.1:0-3149 GCA_046754165.1 Myxococcota bacterium | reverse complement strand
GCGCCTACTGCGGGGTGCCGCACGGCGCCGTGGCGCCGCTCGACCCGACGGAACCCGCGCGGGTACCGCCGTCATCGAGAAGGGTCGCAAGAGCGTCGACGAGATCCTCGACGCGGCCACGGCGCTGCTCGCCGAGGAGGGATACGCGCAGCTCTCTACCCGCAAGGTGGCCGCCCGAGCCGGGATGCGACCGGGGAACCTCCAGTACTACTTCCCGGCCAAGCGCGACATGGTGCGCGCCCTCCTCGACCGCCACCTCGAACGCAGCCTCGAACGGCTCGCGGGTCGGATCGAGGCGGGAGAGCCATCTCCCGAAGGCCGACTTCGCCAGGTGATCGAGGGCATCCTGGCGGACCAGGCGTCCGCGCTGGACTGCACGCTGTTTCGGGAGATCTGGGCGTTGGCCGCCCATGATCCCGAGGTCGCCGCGGCGATGTCGGACTTCTACGGCGAGTACCGCGCACATCTGGCTGCAACCCTGCGAAGCGTGAATCCACGGCTTCGAAGCGGCGATGCACAACGCTTGGCCACCGCCGTCGTGGCCATGCTCGAGGGCCTCTCACTGCTCCGGGAGCCCGATGGGCGTCGATCCTTCCCGCAGCCCAGCCACGTCTGCGAGATGGTCCTGCGCCTCGTCCGCCGCTTCGAGCCGCCCGCGTAGAGCCGGTCCCAACGGGCCTCGAAGGCGGCACGCAACCACCGGAAGCGAGTGTCCCTCCGGAGTCCCTTGTAAATTGAGTTTTTCTCAAATATGCTGGTCGCGTGATCGACGACACGCGCTTCAACGCCATCGTGATCGGCTCCGGGATCGGAGGCCTCACGGCCGCGAGCATCCTGGCTCGGCGCGGACGCAAGCGCGTGCTCGTGCTCGAGCGGCACATGGTAATGGGGGGCTTCACCCACGAGTTCAAGCGACCCGGTGGCCGTCGCTGGGACGTTGGGGTCCACTACGTCGGCGACCTGCATCCGGGCGCCACGGGCCGCGCGGTCTTCGACTACGTCAGCCGGGGCGGTCTTCGCTGGAGCCGCATGGCCGAGCCCTTCGAGCGCTTCGTCTACCCGGACTTCACGTTCGAGGTGCACGGCGACGCGCCGCGCTACCGCGCCGACCTGATCGCGCGATTCCCCGAGGAGCGGAGCGCCATCGAGCGCTACTTCCGCGATCTGAAGCGTGTCGAAGCCTGGGGACTCCGGCGCTTCTTCGCCGGGGCCCTGCCCGCAGCCCCCGGAGCACCGCTGCGCTGGCTGGGCTCGCGCTCGAAGGCCCTGCCCCTGTCCACCACCCAGGCCTACCTCGACGAGAACTTCCGTGACCCGAAGCTGAAGGCGTTGATCGTCTCCCAGTGGAGGGACTACGGCCTGCCGCCCGACCGCAGCGCCTTCCTGGTACACGCAGTCATCGCTTCGCATTACCTGAGCGGCGGCTACTACCCGGTGGGCGGCGCCAGCGCCATCGCCAAGGCAATCGTTCCCGTCGTGGAGAGCGCAGGGGGGAAGGTCCTGGTCCGCCGCGAGGTGAAGCGGATCCTGCTCGACGGGGCGCGGGCGACAGGCGTCGAAGTGATCCATCGCAAGGGGGGGCGCGACCGGCTGGAGCGTTACCGCGCCCCCCTCGTCCTCTCGAACGCCGGTGCCTGGAACACCTATGCCCGCCTGCTGCCGCGCGAGCTCGCCGGTCCCGCGGTCGAGAGGATGGAGTCACTGGGCCCGGCGCCCACCGCCACCTCGCTCTACGTGAGCTTCCGCGAGAGTCCGGAGAAGCTCGGTTTCCGGGGAGAGAACTACTGGATCTCGGAAGACTACGTGCACGACGCCGAGCGCGAGAGCGACGACGGCCTGCGCGGTCGGCCGAGCGGCTGCTATCTCTCGTTTCCGTCGCTCAAGGACCCCGAGGCGACGGCGCACACGGCGGAGATCCTCGTCCTCCCCTCCTACGATGCCTTCAAACGCTGGGCCGACCGGCCGTGGAAGAAGCGCGGCGACGAGTACGAGGCCCTCAAGGCCCGGATGGCCGCGGGCATGCTCGACCTGGTCGACCGCCACTTTCCGGGCTTCCGCGATCTGGTCGACTACGCCGAGCTCTCGACACCGTTGAGTGTCGAGCACTTCACTGCCAGCCCGCGCGGAGCCATCTACGGGCTGCCCGGTACCCCGGATCGCTTCCGGCAGGACTGGCTCGGCGTCCGCACCCCGGTGAAGAACCTCCTCCTGGCCGGCGCCGACGTGTACCTGCACGGTGTGCTCGGCGCGGCCATGGGCGGAGTCGCCGCGGCCGGGGTGGCGCTGGGACCTCTGGGGTTCCCGCGTGTGATGACCGCGATCATGGCCAGCCGCGGCCAATGGCGCGGCTGATGGACCCGACCGACATCGGCCCGGCCACGCCCAGGGGGCACCGCAATTCGTCGGTGGACCACGCCTTTCCATTTTCGGCTCCCGGACGTCCGAAGCGGCGAGCGCTCCCGGCGCGGACCGAATTCCGCTGGCCCTTCGTCGACATGGACGCGGTCGACGACGTCCACGTCGCGCCGCGCGGGGTCCGTTCGCGCGTCTCGCCGCAAGAGTTCACGGCTCATGTGGCCGAGTTCGCCGACGACGTCGGAATCATCTCCATCGACGATCCCGCCATCGCCCACGAGCTCGACGAGGTCCGCTGGGTGTACCCCGACGCCCGTTCGCTCGTCTGCCTGATCGGCCGGGAGAACCCCGCGGCGATGCAGTCGCGCTACCTGCCGACGGCCAATCACGAGCTCTACCGCTGCGAAGAGCGCATCTTCGAGATGGGCCGCAAGACGATCGAGTATGTGGAGTCGCTGGGGGGCGCGGGTCTCACGACCACGATTGGCTGGCCCCAGGAAGTCTCCCAGCGCTGGGCCGACAAGATCTGGCCGCTCAGCCACAAGCTCGTGGCGCAGGCGGCCGGCCTCGGCGTGATCGGCCTCAGCCGGAACTTCCTGCACCGGGAGTTCGGCGCCTACTGCCTGATCGACACGGTCGTAACCAACCTCGAGTTCCCCTCCGCCGAGCTCGGAACGCCCATCGAGTGGAATCCGTGCCTCGCGTGCAACCTCTGCGTCGCGGGCTGCCCCACCGAGGCGATCAAGAGCGACGGCGAGTTCGACTTCTTCGCCTGCTACAACCACACCTACCGC
>JBHHVG010000455.1:0-3164 GCA_046754165.1 Myxococcota bacterium | reverse complement strand
GATCACCCGACCCGGCACGGCGTCCTGCTTGAGGCGGAAGACGGGCACGGAGAAGCTGTGCAGCACGTCCCGGGCCTCGAGTTGGAAGTGATGGACGGTGTCGACCTCGACGTGGAGCTCGTCGACAGTCTCGATGTCGTCCTGCGTGCCGAGAATCCCGTCCCTGCCCGGGTGCACGAAGCTCCAGGCCCACTGCTGGCCGATCACGCGAACGGTGGCCTCCGCCGGCGGCAGGTCCTGCTTCACGTCGTACCAGATGCGAACGGCGCCCGCGATGATGAAGAGATCGCAGATCAGCACGAGAAGGTGGGGAATGGTGATCCAGCGCTTCTGCGATTTCTCTTCGCCGGTGATGTACTCGGCCTCGACGCCCTCCTTCGCCCGGAACTTGAAGATCAGGTAGAAGAAGACGACCTCGCTCAACAGGAACCAGAAGCCGACGACCCAGAAGATCAGCAGGATCAGGTTGTCGATGCTGCTGGCATACGTCGAGGCGGCGTCGAGGTATCGTTCGATCATCTCGTTTGCCTCAGATTACGAACAGGAAGACCGCGGCGATGAAGAGCGCGGCGCTGACGATGGTGATCACGAAGGTTCGAGAGGCGAGTTCACCCGCCGGATATTCTTTTCCCATGGTCGATTGAGATCCTCGTCTACTCGGAGAAGGTCGCGATGTAGGCGATGACGTCCTTCATGGCCTGCACGTCGGCGAGGTTGGCGGCCATGGCGGACATCATGATGCCGTACTGATCGGCGGGGTTCGAACCACGCACCCCGGCCTTGAACTTCGAGAGCGACTTGAGCAGGTACCAGTCGCTCGCACCGCGCAGGGGCGGCCCCTGAAGCTGCTCGTTCCCGCTCGCATCCGCGGCATGGCAGGCGGTGCACGGCGCGTAGATCGCCTTCCCGGCGGCCGCGTTGCCGCCCTGCAGGGTCGGCGCCGGGTTCGTTGCCGGCAGTTCCGCCACGTGCGCTGCGACCGCGGCGACGTCTTCGTCCTTCCGAAGCCACATCGACATCGGTCGCATGCGCATCCCGCCGATGTCGTCGTAGTGGGTGCCGCGCATGCCGGTGCGGAATTTCTGGAGCTGGCCCGACACGTACCATTCTGGGAGACCGGCGATGGCCGGCGCGAGGTACAGTTCGTTGCCACCGCCATCGGCGCCGTGACACTGGCTGCAGAACGCGAAGAGCTCCGCCCCCCGCTCCTCTGCCGACGCGCTCGCGCCGAAGACGAGCAGACTCGCGGCCAGCGCGGCGATTGTCTTCACGGCTCTTCCTTCAGTCGTTGCCATCGCGATCCCAAGAGCGTCCCGAATCGAGCACCCGCTCGATCGACGCATCAATCGGAGCTTTCTCCGAAATCCACCGTTCAGAGGCTGAGTGAGGTCGCGCCGGCCTCTCCCTCGCCCGTCCTTCCCAGCCGTGATTCGCGGTCGTCCGGAAAGCTCGCGACGAGCGCCGCCGGGAGCGGCGTACGAGAGACGACCTAACCGCGCGGGACGGTTAGCCTATCGCCAGCTGCCCCGTCAAGGCTTCCATGCCCCAAAATAAGGCCCAAAACGCCCCTGCGAGGGCCTGCTGGGCGGTTTCGGCTGCCCGCCAACCGACCATCAGAGCGCGGGCGGATTCAGGGGATAGAGCAGCAGGTAGATCGCCACGCCGGTCAGCGAGACGTACATCCAGATCGGCCAGGCCCAGCGCGCCAGCCGGCGGTGGGAGGCGATCTTCCCGGACAACCCGTAGCGGATCAACGTCACCGCCAGCACCGGAACCGTCATCGCGAGCAGCACGTGGCTCGCGAGCAGCAGCAGATAGGCGATCTTCGCGGCTCCCTCGACGTTGAAGGGGGTGTTCCCGAAGTCGCGGCTCCACTTGTGGAGCACGTAGCAGACCAGGAAGACCGAGGAGACGGCGAACGCAGCGAGCATGGTCGCGCGGTGGGCCTCGCGTCGTCCCTGCCGGATCAACATCCTTCCTCGCAGGAGCAGGATGGCCGCGAGCGCGTTCAGCATCGCGTTCACGGGCGGCAGGAAGGACAGGTCCACTGGATCTCCCCCGAAACGCGCAAGCGTAGCGCGACTCCGCCGAGCCCTGGGACCGTTCGCTGCCCCGGACGACAAGCGATAGGCTCCGGAGGTGCCGTCTTTCGTCTCGAGAACACCCCGCTGGCTGCCCTTCGCCATCGCGGCGGTGACAGCCCTGCTGCTCGGTGGCTTCACCTGGGTGTCGCTGCGCGCGGTTCCGCCGGCGGCCCCGTCGGTCGGCGAGGCCGTGACGCTGCTGCGCGTCCCCCTCCCGATCCCGGACTTCGAGCTCACCGACCACCGCGGGGCAATCTTCGACGCGGGCCGACTCAGGGGGCGCTGGAGTTTCCTCTTCTTCGGGTACACCTTCTGCCCCAGCATCTGCCCCAACACGCTCGGCACGCTCCGCACGGTGAACGAACTGCTGGAGGCATCTGAAGAGGCTCTCGCCGACGTGCAGTTCGTCTTCGTGTCCGTGGATCCAGAGCGCGACACGCCCGAGCGGCTGGCGCAGTTCGTGCCCTACTTCCACCCGGACTTCATCGGAGCCACCGGAAGACCGGAGGAGCTCGAGCATCTGGCGAAGGCCCTGGGCATCTATCACGCCCGCAGCGACGAGACCCCGGTGGATGCGCGCGACTATCTGGTGGACCACACATCGGCTATCCTGCTGGTCGATCCGCGCGCCCAGCTCCACGCGGTGTACTCCCACCCCGACGAGCCAGAGGCCATCGCCCGCAGCTTCGAGAAGATCCGCCGGCTCGACGAGGAGCGGGGGTGACCCGCATCTCCGCCCGCCTCGCGGCCGCCCTGCTCGCGTCCGGAACGCTGCTCGCGTCGAGCGCTGGGGCGGACCTCACGCTGCGAGACGGCTGGGTCGCCGAGCCGCCGCCCTCGGCGCTCGCAACGGCCGCCTTCGGATCCCTCGCGAACGATGGCGACGACCCCGTGGTGATCGTCGGCGCGTCGAGCCCGTCCTGCGAGCGTGTCGAAATCCACCGAAGCGTCGACGAGGGCGGCGTCGCCCGCATGGAGCGGATCGACCGGCTGGAAGTCCCGCCCGGGGTGGAACGGGTGTTCGCGCCGAGCGGCCTGCACTGGATGTTGATTCGCCCCGCCGAGATCCGGGCCGGCGAC
>JBHHVG010000454.1:0-3167 GCA_046754165.1 Myxococcota bacterium | reverse complement strand
GAGCGAAGCAAGTCGACCGGAAGGTCGCTTCGAGACCCGTGCCATTCACGCCGGACAGGAGCCCGACACCGCCACCGGGGCGACGATCGTTCCGGTCTACCAGACCTCGACGTTCACCCAGTCCGCCATCGGCGAGCACAAGGGCTTCGAGTACTCCCGCGGCAGCAACCCGACCCGCGACGCCCTCGAGCAGTGTCTGGCCTCCCTCGAGGGCGGCGCCCACGGCATCGCCTACGCGTCGGGCATGGCGGCGATCTCCGGGCTGACGCAGCTGCTGTCCGCAGGCGACCACGTCGTCGTTGCCGACGATCTCTACGGCGGCACCTATCGCCTGTTCACCCGCGTGCTGCCGCGCTTCGGGGTTCGCTTCAGCTGGGTGGACGCCACCGAGGTCGCCCAGGTCGAGGCGGCCGTGTGCGACGAGACGAGGTTCATCTGGATCGAGAGCCCCACCAATCCCATGCTGCGGCTCGTGGACATCGGCGCCTGCGCGGAGATCGCGCGGAGACGCGGCTGCCGGCTCGTCGTCGACAACACCTTCGCCACGCCATACCTCCAGAATCCGCTCGCGCTCGGCGCCCACGTCGTCGTCCACTCGACGACCAAGTACATCGGCGGACACTCGGATGTCGTCGGCGGCGCCACGGTCGTCGACGACGAGGAGACCGACCGCCAGCTCCGCTTCGCCCGCAACGCCACCGGCGGCGTCCCCGGCCCCTGGGACGCCTGGCTCACCCTGCGCGGCGTGAAGACCCTGGCGATCCGGATGCGCGAGCACGAGGCGAACGCAGCGCGCGTCGCCGCGTTTCTCGCAGAGCGCCCCGAGATCGCCCGCGTCCACTACCCGGGGCTCGCAGATCATCCGGGCCACGAGCTCGCGAGGCGTCAGATGCGGGGCTTCGGTGGCATGGTCACCGTCGATCTGGCCGCGGGCGAGGCGGCGGCGCGCGCGTTCTGCAACGCCACGCGGGTGTTCTCGCTGGCCGAAAGCCTCGGCGGCATCGAATCCCTGATCGGCTACCCCTTCGAGATGAGCCACGGCGCCTTTCCCGCCGATGTCAAGCGGAGCAAGGGAATCAGCGAGGCAACGCTGCGTCTCTCGGTCGGAATCGAGAATGTCGACGATCTCTGCGAAGACCTCGCCCAGGCCCTCGCGCGGGCTGCGGACGCCGGGTGACGCGCGGGATCCTGCTCGTCGACCATGGCAGTCGCCGGGCCGAGGCGAATGCGGTGGTCGAGCGGATCGCCGGGCAGCTCGCCCGTCGAGTGCCCGACACGATCGTGCGCGTGGCGCACATGGAGATCGCGGAGCCCACCGTCGCCCAGGGTCTCGCGTCGTGCATCGCTGCGGGTGCGGACGACATCGTGGTCCACCCCTACTTTCTCGGGCCCGGCCACCACTCCACTCACGACATCCCCCGCTTGCTGCGCGAGGCAGGCGGGGATCACCCGGACGTGCGGATGCGGATCAGCGCGCCGTTGGGCGCTCACCCGAAGCTCGTCGACGTGATCCTCGAACGCATCGACGCGGCGCCTCCCTCGGACATCACCGACGGCCAGCCCGCGCGCTGACCCAGCGCCCGTCAGTCCCCGGCGGCGCCCGATCGGCCCTTGTGGATGCTGGCGCGAATGTAGCGCCGGCTCACCGGCGAGATGTCCGTCTTCGGGACGATGCACTCGATCAACACGAACCGCTTCGCCGCGTGAGCACGGCGGAGAGCGGCGCGCAGCTCGCTTCGGTTCTTCGCCGAGATGCCCTCACCGCCCCAAGCCCGGGCCAGCTCTGCGTAGGGCCAGGGCGGGAGATCGAGCAGGTCCTGGCGCGGTGACACGGGACGGAAGATCCCCCAGCCGGAGTTGTTGACCAGCACGATCACCGGCGAGAGGCCGAGCGCGCCGGCGTGGGAGACCTCGGGGCCCGTCATCTGGAAGCCGCCGTCGCCGCACAGCACCAGCGGGCGGCGTCCAGTGCCGATCTCGGCACCCATGGCCGCGGGAACCGCGAAGCCCATGGAGGCGTAGTAGCCCTGGGCGAAGTAGAGACCGCGCGCCCGCTGACGCAGCTCCAACCCGCCGAAAAGGCTGTCGCCGGACTCGGCGAACACGTCGTAGCCCGCGTGGGCCGCCAGGAACTCGTTCAGCTCCACGAGCAGGTCGTTGATCGAGAGCGGACGCGAGCCCCCGGACGGGCGCTTCAGATTGTCGAAATACTGCACCTTCTCGCGAAAGCGCGGAAGGCGCTGCTTGGCGAGCCTGGCGACGAACTCCTTCAGGATCACGTCTGTATAAGTATGGAAGGAGACGTTGACCCGCTGGTTCGCCGCCCACACGGAGCGATCTCGGAGCACCTGGGGTCGCGCGGCACCGAGGTTCATGTCCGTGAGCTGCGTGCCCATGGCGAGCACCAGGTCCGCCGAGCGCACCCGCTTCTGGATCTCCGGGGGGCTGAAGGGACCGATGTGGATGCCCATGTGCAGGGGATGGTCCATGGGGAAGACGCCCTTGGCGAGCACCGTGGTGACGACCGGGACAGCCAGCTTCTCGGCCAGGCGCACGAAATCGCGTTCGGCGCGCTCCCGGAAGAGCTCGACGCCTCCGATCAGGATCGGATGCTTGGCCGCGCGGATCCGATGCTGCGCATCGGAGACGGCCTCGACGAGCTTGCGGCGGTCCGAGCGCGGCGCCGGGAAGAGGCCGTCCCACTCGACGATCTCCTTCGGCACGGGAATGGTCGCGTCCACCAGGTCGCGGTGGATTTCGATGTAGCCCGGGCGGTGCTCGCTCATGATCGCACCCACGACCTCGTGGATCTCGCGGGCGGCGAGCTCCGGGTGGGTCAGGATGCGCGCATCGCAGGTCACCTCGGCGAAGACCCGGCACTGCCCCTCGATGTCCTTGGCCTGGTGATGGACGCCCGCCAGCTTCTGCTCGGCCTCACCCGGGCCACCCGAAACCACCAGCAGCGGGATCTGCTCCGCGTAGGCGCCCGCGATCGGGTTGACGACGTTGTGCCCACCCGCGCCATAGGTCACACACACCACACCCAGGCGCCGGGTGCTGCGCGCAAAGCCGTCCGCCGCGAAACCCGCAGACGGCTCATGGGAGAAGGTCACGATCTCCAGACCCCGTGCCTTTCCGAAGCGGTGGAAGAGCCCGAGCACCAGATC
>JBHHVG010000453.1:0-3183 GCA_046754165.1 Myxococcota bacterium | reverse complement strand
CGGGTCACGCGGACTACGTGAAGAACATGATCACGGGCGCGGCCCAGATGGACGGCGCGATCCTGGTGGTGTCGGCGGCGGACGGCCCGATGCCTCAGACCCGCGAGCACGTATTGCTGGCCCGTCAGGTGAATGTTCCGCACATCGCGGTCTTCCTGAACAAGGTGGACCAGGTGGACGACGAGGAGCTTCTGGAGTTGGTGGAGCTGGAGGTGCGGGAGCTTCTTACGACCTACGAGTTCCCGGGCGACGACATTCCGATCATCAAGGGATCGGCGCTGCAGGCGCTGGAAGACTCGGGGAACGACGACGCCAACAAGTGCATCGACGAGCTGATGGAGGCTCTGGACGCGAGCATTCCGGAGCCGGAGCGGGCGTTGGACAAGCCGTTCCTGATGCCGGTGGAGGACGTGTTCTCGATCACGGGTCGCGGCACGGTGGTGACGGGGCGCGTGGAGCAGGGGATCGTGCACACGAGCGACGAGGTGGAGATCGTCGGCATCCGGGACACGCAGAAGACGACGGTGACGGGCGTGGAGATGTTCCGGAAGATCCTGGACGAGGGTCAGGCGGGCGACAACGTGGGCTGCCTGCTGCGCGGCACGGGCAAGGACGAGGTGGAGCGCGGGCAGGTTCTGGCGGCTCCTGGGACGATCACGCCGCACACGAAGTTCAAGGCGCAGGCGTACATCCTGACGAAGGAGGAGGGCGGTCGTCACACGCCGTTCTTCAACGGCTATCGGCCGCAGTTCTACTTCCGGACGACGGACGTGACGGGCGTCGCGACCCTCCCGGACGGGACGGAGATGGTGATGCCCGGCGACAACGTCGAGATGTCGGTGGAGCTGATCACGCCGATCGCGATGGACAAGGAGCTCCGCTTCGCCATCCGCGAGGGTGGCCGCACGGTCGGCGCCGGCGTCGTCGCGGACATCACGGAGTAGAACGGATGACAGACGTCAACTCGCAGAAGATCCGGATCCGGATGAAGGCCTACGACTTCAAGCTCCTGGATCAGAGCGCCGGCGAAATCGTCGACACGGCGGTCCGGACGGGGGCGCGTGTTGCGGGCCCGATTCCGCTCCCGACGACGATCAACAAGTACACGGTTCTTCGCGGGCCGCACATCGACAAGAAGTCGCGTGAGCAGTTCGAAGTTCGCACACACAAGCGGCTGATCGACATCCTCGATCCGACACCGCAGACCGTCGACGCGCTGATGAAGCTCGAGCTCGCTGCGGGCGTCGACGTGGAGATCAAGCTCTGACCATGGCGACCCTCGACGTCGTTACGATCGAGAAGAAGAAGTCCGGCACGGTCGACCTGAGCGCGACGGTGTTCGAGGCGAAGGTGAAGCCGGACCTCTTCCACGCCGAGGTCACTCGCCAGCTCGCGAAGACGCACCGCGGGACCCACAGCACGAAGAACCGTGCGGCGGTGTCCGGCGGCGGAGCGAAGCCCTGGCGCCAGAAGGGAACCGGACGCGCTCGACAGGGAACCACCCGGGCGGCCCAGTGGGCCGGAGGCGGCGTCGTGTTCGGGCCGGTCCCTCGTTCCTACGATCACAAGCTCCCGAAGAAGGTCCGTCGGGCCGCGCTGCGCGGCGCGCTCTCTTTGCGCCTCCAGGACCAGGCCATCACCGTCGTCGATTCCTTCGAGCTGGGCGAGTACAAGACCAAGCGCGTGGCCGAGGTCCTCGAGGGTCTGGGGATCGGCTCCCGCGGTGTACTCATCGTGATCGACCAGGAGGACGGGTATCTAGAGCGCTCGGCGCGGAACCTGCCGCGGGTGAAGGTCTTGCGGGTGGCCGGCCTCAATGTGTTCGACGTGCTCCGCCACCCGGCGCTCGTCCTCACGAAGGCGGCCGTCACGGCAATCGAGACGCGTCTCGGCGATGGGGCGAAGGAGGAGGCGTCGTGAACATCAACGAGGTGATTCAGCGCCCGATCGTCACCGAGAAGAGCAATATCGTCCGCGAAGAGCAGAATGTCGTCACGCTGGCGGTGAACCCGCGCGCGAACAAACACGAAATCAGCCGCGCGGTCGAGAGCCTCTTCGACGTGCGAGTCCTCGATGTCCATACCATGCGCATGCCGCGCAAGACGCGACGGATCGGGAAGTTCTCGGGACGCAAGCCGGAATGGAAGAAGGCGATCGTGCGTCTCGCCGAAGGCCATTCGATCGAGTTCTACGAGGGAGTCTAGGCCCTGCCATGCCTGTCAAGAACTACAAACCCACATCGCCCGGCCGGCGCGGCATGAGCGTCTCGGATTTCGCGGAGATCACGCGCGGAAAACCCGAACGCTCGCTGCTCGGCAGCGGACTCAAGAAGAGCGGCGGCCGGAACGTCCATGGCCGGATCACGTCGTGGCACCGCGGTGGCGGCCACAAGCGCCGCTATCGCAAGATCGACTTTCGACGCGAGAAGGTCGGGGTGCCCGCCAGGGTCGCCGCGGTCGAGTACGACCCGAACCGGTCGGCGAACATCGCGCTGCTCCACTACCGCGACGGCGAGAAGCGCTACATCATTGCGCCGAGCGGCCTGCGTGTCGGTGACGAGGTGGTGGCGGGTCCGGATGTCCCGCCGGACACGGGCAACTCGCTTCCGCTGGCCAAGATCCCGCTCGGCACCGTCGTCCACGCCATCGAGATGAAGGCCGGCAAGGGTGCCCAGCTCGTTCGGGCCGCCGGAGGCGGCGCGCAGCTCATGGCTCGCGAGGGCAGGTACGCCACGCTGAGGATGCCCAGCGGTGAGCACCGTCTGATCCATGTCGACTGCCGCGCGACGATCGGAACGGTGGGAAACGGAGACCACGAGCTCCAGAAGATCGGCAAGGCCGGTCGCTCCCGTTGGATGGGCAAGCGCTCGAACGTGCGTGGCGTGGCGATGAACCCGGTCGATCATCCCATGGGCGGCGGTGAAGGGCGATCCTCCGGCGGGCGACACCCCTGCACTCCGTGGGGTGTCCCGACCAAGGGGCACAAGACCCGCAAGAACCGGAGCTCGCAGAAATACATCGTGAAGCGTCGGGGGAAGAAATAGATGGCGCGTTCACTCAAGAAAGGCCCTTTCATCGATCCGAGCCTGCAGCGCAAGGTCGACAAGGCCAACGCCACGGGTTCGAAGCAGGTCATTCGCACGTGGTCGCGGCGCTCGATGATCACGCCAGAATTCGTGGGGAT
>JBHHVG010000452.1:0-3207 GCA_046754165.1 Myxococcota bacterium | reverse complement strand
GAGGGCGTCGGACAGCAGCGGCCGCAAGCGGTCGTCCCGGTCCTCGTAGAGCATGAAGACGACGGACAGATTGGCGCGGGCCGCCCGCAGCAGCTTGAGACGGTCCGCCTTGGGCCCCTCGAGGGTCTGCTCGTGGGGTCGCACGATCCCGCGGTCGTAGTCCTCGAGACGCAGCAGTCCGAAGAACCCCTGGCGGGTGTGGACCCCCCCGTCTGGCGCGGTGAAGCTCTGGCGCAACGGATAGAAAGCGGGCTCGCCGTCGCGGATCAGCACGCCCGATTCGCGCCAGGCGGCGAGCGTGCGCGGGATCTCGGCGTAGTCCGTGCTGGCCTCGTCGGCGACGTCCCGCGTCAGCTCCAGGCGAATGGCGTTGTGCGGGTCGCGATCGAAGAAGAGCTCGCGGTCGCGGGCCGCGATGACGTCGTAAGGGGGCACGATGACCCGCGAGAGATCGGCCCGGTCGTAGCGCAGTGCCCCGAAGGGATCGACCGCGCTCATGGGGCGGCGACTCGCGCGAGCACCGGCTCCACCTCGGCGGCGGGCAGCGTTCCCCAGCGCAGCACCACCGGCTTCCCGGCGGTCACGTCGACGACCGTGCTCGCGCCCTGCCCTCCGGCCTCTGCGCCCTCGACCTCGAGGAGCCGGGGCGCGTCCGGGCCGTCAGCGACGGCGCGCTGCGCCTCGGCGCGGCTCGCGGCCGGCGGTGCCGAGGAGCGA
Source organism: Myxococcota bacterium (assembly GCA_046754165.1). Classification (GTDB taxonomy): domain Bacteria; phylum Myxococcota_A; class UBA9160; order UBA9160; family SMWR01; genus JAFDEI01. The sequence goes on along the minus strand of JBHHVG010000452.1, from coordinate 2,490 downwards.
TTCAAGCTGCTGGAGGTGATCGGCCCGGTCCCCTCCGCGTCGCAGCGGCGCGCCAGCGCCTGGGCCAGCGGGTGCGCGGAGCAGCGCACGCCGACGGCGCCATCGCTGCGGCGCACCCCCGCTGCGAAGTCGCGCGCACAGCGCACCACCAGGGTGACGGGCCCGGGCCAGAAGGCGTCCGCCAGGACGCGGGCCGCCTCGCCGACCTCGCAGCAAAGCGCGTCCAGCGCGGCCAGATCCGGGACGAGGATCGAGAACGGGGCGTCGTCGCCGCGTCGCTTCCAGCGCCGCAGCCTTGCGATCGCCTCGTCGGAGGTCGCGTCGGCGCCGATGCCCCACACGGTCTCGGTCGGGTAGGCGACCAGCCAGCCGTCCGACAGCTGCTTCACGGCGTCGCCGATCGGATCCTGCATCACGTGCTCAGGGCGCGCGCGGCGATGTCGCGACGCATGTGCATGCCGTCGAAGTGGATGCGATCGCAGGCCGCGTAGGCGCGCTCCACTGCCAGCGCGATGGTCTCGCCGCGAGCGGTCACACCCAGAACGCGTCCGCCGGCGGTGACCAGATCGCCCGCGTCGCTGCGCCGCGTGCCCGCGTGAAAGACGATCACGTTCGGATCGCGTTCGGCGTCCTCGATGCCTCGGATGATCAGGCCCTGCTCGAACTCCCGCGGATACCCGCCGGAAGCCAGCACCACACACACGGCGGCGTCGCCCCATTCGGGCTCCGGCGCGCCCTCGAGACAGCCGCGCGCCGCGCGGTCGAGCAGTGGCAGCGGATCCCCCTGCATGCGCACGAGCAGGGGCTGCGTCTCCGGGTCGCCGAAGCGCACGTTGAACTCGACGACCCGGGGGGCGCCGGCGTCGTCGATCATCAGGCCGACGTACAGGACACCGACGTAGGGGTTTCCCTCGGCGGCCATGCCGCGGATCACCGGGTAGACGATCTCCTCCTGCACGCGCTTCTCGACGTCTGGGCGCAGGATCGGAGCGGGCGAGTATGCGCCCATTCCGCCGGTGTTCTCGCCCTCGTCGCCGTCGAGGGCGCGCTTGTGGTCCTGGGCCGCCGCCAGGGTGACGACGTGTTCCCCGTCGGTGATGGCGTAGTAGGAGGCTTCTTCGCCGCGCAGCAGTGCCTCGATCACCACGCGGTCGCCGGCCTCGCCGAAGCGCCGGTCGCCCATCATCTCGTCGAGCGCGCGCACGGCGTCCTCCGACGTTTCGCACACGGCGACGCCCTTGCCGGCGGCCAGGCCGTCGGCCTTGACGACACAGCCCGCGCGTTGCTCCCGCACGTAGTCCGTCGCGGCGCCGAGGTCGTCGAAGACGGCGAACGCCGCCGTCGGGATGTCGTGGCGCGCCATGAACTGCTTGGACCACGCCTTGCTCGACTCCAGGCGAGCGGCGGCGGCGGACGGCCCGAAGGCGGCGATGCCCGCATCGCGCAGGCGGTCGGCCAGCCCGTCCGCCAGGGGCGCTTCGGGCCCGATCACGACGAGATCGACCCGCTCCCTCTGCGCCAGGGCGACGACGCCGTTCACGTCTCCGGCGGAGACGTCCGGGTGGCATTCCGCGACGCCGGCGATGCCGGCGCTCCCGGGAGCAGCGAGGACCCGCCGGGCCGCCGGGCTCTGCGCGATCTTCCAGGCGAGCGCGTGCTCGCGCCCCCCGGCTCCGACCACCAGCACCTTCATGACGAGACGGATCTCCTTCTCAGTGGCGGAAGTGGCGGACACCGGTGAAGACCATCGCGAGCCCCAGCGCATCCGCCGCCTGGATCACCTCGGCGTCGCGCACCGAGCCGCCGGGCTGGACAACGGCCGTGGCTCCGGCGGCCGCCGCCAGCTCGAGGCCGTCCGGAAACGGGAAGAAGGCGTCGCTCGCCAGCCCCGACCCGTGCAGGTCGAGACCGACGCGCCCGGCCTTCTCGCGGGCCTGGTGAATGGCGTCGATCCGCGACGTCGCCCCGCCGCCGACGGCGAGGCTGCGGTCCTCGGCGCAAAAGACGATGGCGTTGCTCTTGACGTGCTTCACGACCTTCCAGCCGAAGGACAGCGCGCGCAGCTCCGCGTCTGTCGGCTTGCGCTGGGTCACGACCTCGCAGCGCGTCACGTCTTCGGGGGACGCGTCGGCCTGCTGGACGAGCACGCCGCCGTAGACCCGCGTCCAGTCCTCCTGATCCCGCGGAATGCGATCTGGGCGGAATCGCAGCAGGCGCCGGTTCTTCTTCTTGGTGAGCAGCTCCATCGCCTCGTCGCTGAAGCCCGGAGCCACCAGCACCTCGGTGAAGATCTTGTCGACCTCCAGCGCGAGATCGGCGTCGAAGGGCCGGTTCGAGACGATGATGCCGCCGAACGGGGATTCGGGATCCGTGGCGAAGGCGTTGCGGTAGGCCGCCAGAGGACTCCCGCCAACACCGACGCCGCACGGTGTGTTGTGCTTGAGGATCGCCACCGCTGCGGACTCTTCCGCGTCGAACTCCAGGATCAGC
>JBHHVG010000451.1:0-3217 GCA_046754165.1 Myxococcota bacterium | reverse complement strand
TCCTGGAAGCGGACCTGAAGATCCTCACCGGCCGTATCGTTCCGCACTACTTCGCGGGATTCAGCGGCGGTCGCAAGGCCCTGGTGCCCGGTGTGGCCGGCTTCGACACCATCCGCGCGAACCATCGCCTGACCCTGGCCGCGAAGCGGGGCCTGCGCGAGGGTGTCGCCCCCGCATCCCTCGCAGACAATCCGATTCACCTCGACATGGAGGAGGCCGCGGCCCTCGCCCGTCCGGATTTCTGCCTCAACACGGTGCTCGACGCGAATGGCCGACTGGTTTCAGCATTCGCCGGAGACTGGCGCGAGGCGTTCGCGATCGGCTGCCGCGAGGTGGAGAAGAACTCTCATTTCCGCGTCGCGACACCCGTCGACGCCCTCGTCACGAGCGCCGGCGGCCTGCCCCACGACATCGATTTCATGCAGGCACTGAAGGCCGTTCTGAACCTCCAGTCCATCGTGCGACCGGGCGGTTCGATCCTGTGGCTGGCCGAATGCAGCCGTGGCATCCAGCCGGGCTTTCTCGACTGGGCCGACATCGTCGACGACGACGAGCTCGAGCGCACGGTCCGGTCGAATTACGCCCTCACGGGTCACAATGCGATCATGCTGCGCCACCTGATCCGAAAGGCGAGCGTCCATCTCTATAGCTCTCTTCCGGAAGCGGACGTCCGCCGCATGGGCTTCGTGCCGGTCGCGTCGCCAGAGGAAGGCATGGAGCGGATCCTCCGAGGCCAGCCCGAAGACGTTCGCTGCGCTGTCGCGCCCTGTGCCAACATCGTGTGCGCGAGCCTGGAGCCCGACCTTGCAGCGTAGACAGAAGCGTTACCGCGAGTTCTGCGTCAAGTGCGGGCGTCGACCCCGGGCCGGATTTCATCCCTTCTGCTCCTGCGGAGGGATGATCGACGTCGAGTACGACCTCGAGAATGCCGTGTTCACCGACTCGGAAGACTCGCTCGTACGGTACTTCGACCTGCTGCCTCTGACGTCGTCGGACCACTTCTTCGCCGAGGCCCTCACGCCAACCCCCTGCGTACACGCCGAACGTCTGGGTGCGGAGCTCGGGCTCCCGCACCTGTACCTGAAAGACGAGTCGGTGCTCCCGACCGGAACGACCAAGGACCGGATGGCAGCCGTCGCGCTGCCCTATCTGATCGAAAAGGGGGTGCGTGATTTCTGTACCTCGTCGACCGGGAACAGCTCGACGAGCTATGCGCGGTTGACGGGCCTCACGCGCCGATGCCATCTGCACCTGTTTACCGCCGAGCGCTTCCTCGACCGCGTGCAGTACGCCGATTCCCCGCAGGTCACCCACTACGTGCTGCGGGACGCGACGTTCGTCGAGGCATTCGAGGCCGCCCGCAGGCACGCCGAGGATCACGGCTTCACCTCCGAACGCGGCTTCTTCAACCTCGGACGTCGGGAGGGCCTGAAACTCGCCTTTCTCGAGGCGGTCGAGCAGATCCCGCGGCCGATCGACTGGTATGTCCAGGCGGTGTCGAGCGCCATGGGCGTCGTCGGAACCTACAAGGGCGCGCGGGAACTCTTCCGCCTGGGCCGGATCCAGCGTCCACCCCGTCTGCTGTGCGTGCAACAGGACAGCTGCAATCCGATGGTCCGCGCCTTCCGGTCGGATTCACCGGAGATCCGACCCGGTGACGTGGTCGAGCGCCCCACGGGCATCGCCGCGGCGATCCTTCGGGGCAATCCGAGCCGGGCCTACCCGTACGTTCGGCGGGACGTACTGGCGAGCGGCGGAAAGATGCTCGACGTCAGCGAGGCGGAGATCCGCGAAGCACGCAGCCGCATCGAGGAGTTCGAAGGTCTTGCACCCTGCTTCGCCTCCGCCGCCGCGCTGGCCGGATTGCTGCGCGGCGTCGGCGAGGGCGTGATCGACCGAGGCGACACGCTGCTCGTCTCGCTCACCGGCAGCGACCGGAAACCGGTCGGCGAGACGTCGGCGGTGCACTGGCTGCGCCGTGAAGGAGACGGTTGGGAGGTCGAGAACCGTGGGCGTGGGTGACGAGCGCGGAGCGGGCTGCGTCGCGGCGCCCGCCGACGTGCAGATCGGTCGACTTCGGCCCGCGGGGCGCCCGTGCATCGGAGATCAGTTCGAGACCGTGGCGAACCGGTGGCGGGATCGACCCGCCCTGGACACAGGTACGGAGTGTCTGAGCTACGGAGAGCTCCGGGCCGCGGCAGACCTCGTCGCGCGCCGGATCCAGCGCGCGGGAACCGCGCCTTCGGCCCGCGTCGCGTTGATGTTCCAGCGGCCCGCCGCGCTGGTCCCGAGCCTGCTCGGGGTCCTGAAGGCGGGCTGTGCCTACGTCCCCCTCGACCCGACTTTCCCCGCCGCCCGCGTGGCCTACGTCCTCAAGGACTCCGACGCGTCCCTGGTGCTGTGCGACTCCGACACACAGGACCTCGCCCGCGACCTCACGGGAGGCGGCCGTCCGCTGATCGACGTCGACGAGCTCGGGCCGACGTCGGAGCCGGTTCCGGACCGTCGTATCGCCCCAGACGACCTGGCGTCCATCCTCTACACGTCCGGTTCGATGGGCGAGCCAAAGGGCGTCGTCCAGACCCACCGGAATCTCGTCCAATACGCCCGAAACTACATCGGCGCACTCGACATTCGACCAACCGATCGCGTGTCGCTGCTCTTTTCCTACAGCTTCTCGGCCTCGGTTCCCGATCTCTTTGGAACGCTGCTCAGCGGTGCCGCCCTCTGCCCGTTCGACGTGAAGCGCAACGGCGCGGCGGCCCTGGCCCGCTGGATTCGAAGCGCCGAGATCAGCGTCCTCCACCTCGTTCCGACGGTGTTCCGACACCTGCTGCCGCGACTCGCCGAGGAGCGGGAGCTTCCCTCCCTCCGCGCGGTCGACCTCGGTGGCGAGGCGCTCTACCCGGCGGACGTCGCGGCCTTCCACGCGCACCCCGGAATTCGCAGCGTCCTGGTCCATCGGCTGGCCGCAACCGAAGCGAGCCTGATCACCCAGCACCGCCTCAGCCGCGACGTTCCGCAGGGCACCCGCGCCGTGCCGGTGGGCCACCCCGTAGAAGGCATGGAGATCCGCATCGAGGGGCCGGACGGTGACGTCGTCGCCCCGGGCGAGCCCGGCGAGATCGTGTTGCGCAGCCGCTACTTGAGCCCCGGTTACTGGCGAAAGCCCGATCTGACCGAACGCAGCTTCCGAAACGACCCGAACGAGCCCGGG
>JBHHVG010000450.1:0-3220 GCA_046754165.1 Myxococcota bacterium | reverse complement strand
GTGGCTTCATGCTCGAGCTCTCCAAGGGCATGAACCAGGTTGTCGAGACGGTCGGCGATGCAGAGCGCCAACCCCAGCGGGGAGGACGGCGTCGCGTCGCCCTGCTGGCGGGGAAGGTAGTGTTCCTCGATGGCGGCCGCGACCGCGAGCGGCCCGCGGGCAACTTCCAGCTCGTGCAGGGCCGCCTGAAGGTGACGACCACGATCACCGGCTACGAGCGCCGCCGCGTGCGCGGCCAGGATCTGCTCGGCAGCGAGCCCCTCGCGCTGCCCCCCACCTCCTTCGAGACCGTCGGAATCTGGCTCGAGTTCCCGGACGAGATCCCGAAGGCCGTGGAGGCCGCCGGTCTCCACGTGATGGGCGGCATCCACGCCAGCGAGCACGCGGCCCTCGCCCTGTTCCCGCTCTTCGCCCTGTGCGACCGCCACGACGTCGCGGGCATCTCCTACGTGCGGCACCCACAGCTCGCGCGCGCCTGCTTCTTCCTCTACGACGGCATCCCCGGAGGCGTCGGCATCGCCGCCAGCCTCTTCGATCGCGCCGAGGCGCTGCTCGAAGCGACCCTCGAGACGATCGCGGACTGCGACTGCGACGAGGGTTGCCCGGCCTGCGTGCACTCGCCGCGCTGCGGCAGCGGCAACCGGCCCATCGACAAGCGCGCCGCCATCCAGACGCTGCGGCTGCTGCTGGCCCTCGATCCGCTGCCGGTGGCGGCCGATCTCCCCGCGCTACCGGACGCCGGCGTCGAGCCGATGGCCGCAACGGACGCCGCCGCCCCGACCGCGCCGCGGGTGCTGTTCTTCGACCTCGAGACCCAGCGCTCCGCCGAGGAGGTCGGCGGCTGGCACAACGCCCACCTGATGCGCGTCGCCCTGGCGGTCGTCTACGACTCGCGCGCCGGCGCGTTCGAGACCTTCTCCGAGGCCCGCGTCCCGGAGCTGCTCGAGCGGCTGGCCCGAGCGGACCTGATCGTCGGCTTCAACGTGAAGCGCTTCGACTACCGGGTGCTGCGCGGCTACAGCGACCGCGACTTCGAGGCGCTGCCGACCTTCGACATGCTCGACGCCATCCATCGGCGCCTCGGCTACCGGCTCGCCCTGGGGCACCTCGGCCGGGAGACCCTCGGCATCGACAAGAGCGCCGACGGTCTCCAGAGCCTCCAGTGGTGGCGTGAGGGCCGCGTCGACGAGATCGAGAAGTACTGCCGCCAGGACGTCGCGCTGCTCCGGGATCTGATGACCCACGCCGAGGACCACGGACACCTGTGCTTCCGCACCCGCGGCGGCGAGCGCGTGCGGCTGCCGGCGCCGTGGCACATTCCCGAGCTGCTCGAGGAGATCCGGGCCGGGGGGAGCGCCCCGCGCGCGGCGGCGCCCGGAGCGCCGCGGCCGTCCCCTGCTCCGCCGACGCGTGCGGGCTAAGCTGGGAGTTCTTCCACCCCGGGGACCCGCTCGCGATGACCGCACCGCCCTCCTCGGAGACCCCCGTCGACGTGGCCCTGCGCGCGGTACACCGCGGCGTGCTGGCGCTGCTGCTCGTCTGTGCCGGGGGGATCGTCCTCGGCGCGGCGCCGGCCGCGAACGGCGCAGTCGGGGACACGCCGCGGTCGCTGGTTACCCTCGCCGCCGGCCTCGGTGCGGCCGCCATCCTCACACGCCGGCGCCCGGGCGGCAAGGTCCGCAACGCGCGCGCACATCGGGCCCTGGGCCTCGCCAGCCTGCTGTGCGCCGGCGGCGTCGGCCTCGTGGGGGTCGCCGTGGCGCAGGGCGGCGGCGCGCGCACGACGGCGCTGGCCTACGTGCTCGCCGGGGCGATCTTCGCGCTGCGGCCGCCGCGGCCCGCGGTTGTGCGGCCGCCGGAGCCGACCTCGTGAACTGGGCCCGCTGCCGAGGCCTGTTTCCCGTGACGAAGGAGATCGCGTACCTGAACCACGCGGGGGTCGCACCGATCTCGACGCGCGTGGAGGACGCCCTGCGGCGCTATGCCCTGGAAGCGACGAGCCAGGGTGCCCGCCGCTATGGCCGCAGCTACGACCGCGAGATCGAGCGCGTGCGCGGCCGGGCCGCCCAGTTGGTGGGGGCGCGGCCCGAGGAGATCGCCTTCGTCAAGAACACCACCGAGGGGCTCGGCCTCGTCGCCGCCGGCCTCGACTGGCGGCGCGGCGACCGCGTCGTCAGCTGTGACCTCGAGTACCCCTCGAACGTCTACCCGTGGTGGCAGCTCGCGCCCCGCGGCGTCGAGACCGTGATGCTGCCCGGCGTCTCCGGGCGCCTGCCCATCGACTCCATCGCGGACGCGCTCTCGGACCCCCGGGTGCGGATGCTGTCGCTGTCTTCGGTCGAATTCGGCTCCGGGGCCCGCAACGACCTCGAGGCAATCGGCGGCCTGTGCCGAGAGCGCGGCGTGCTCTTCTGCGTCGACGCCATCCAGAGCCTCGGCTGCTTTCCGCTCGACGTCGAGCGCTGCGGCATCGACTTTCTGGCGGCCGACGGCCACAAGTGGCTGCTGTCCGTCGAGGGCTGTGGAGTGTTCTTCGCGGCGCGTCGTTCCCTCGAGCTGCTGACGCCGCGGGTCGTGGGCTGGCGCAGCGTCACGAACAACCAGGACTTCGACTCCTACCACATGGATCTCCAGCCCGGTGCCGGGCGCTTCGAAGAGGGCACGCCCAACACCCCCGGCATCTTCGCGCTCGGGGCCGCCATCGACCTGCTGCTCGAGATCGGCATCGACGCGGTGGGGCGCCGGGTGCTCGAGCTCACCGACGCGATCGCCGCCGGCGTCGCCCGGCGCGGCGCGACGGTATTGAGCCCGCGGGACGACGGCGCCGCTTCGGGAATCGTGGCGTTCAGGCTCGACGACGAAGATCCCGCGGATACGGTGCGACGCCTTCACGAGGAGAAGGTCTTCGTGGTCGCCCGGCGCGGCGCCGTGCGCACCTCGCCGCACTTCTACAACGACCGCGACGACCTCGAGCGTCTCTTCGACGCCCTTTGACCGCCCCCGTCGCGCCGGGCGACGAGACGGAAATCGATGCGCGCCTGGAGCTGGTCGACGTTCTCCACGCGCACGTCGAAGCGATCGCCGAGGCGGAAGCGCTCGCCCGAGCGGCGCGCGGTGAAGGCGTGGTGCGTCTCGTCGAACTCGACATACTCGGGCAGGCCCCGGACGTGCACGAGCCCCTCCACGAACCAGGGGTCGAGGGTCAGCCACAGCCCGAAGG
>JBHHVG010000449.1:0-3251 GCA_046754165.1 Myxococcota bacterium | reverse complement strand
GTCCCAGCCGATCTCGTGCTCGCCCTGGCCCAACGGCCCGAAGGGCAGCGTGCGGACCAGACGCCCGGCCGCATCGAAGACGTTGACCGTGGTGGCCGTGGCACTCTCGGCGAGCGTGAAGAGCGGCTCCGCGAGCGGGATACCGCCCGCAGCCACCGCGACCTGCGCGCCCTCGGCGGTCACCTCCCGGCCGATCAGGCCAGCCGCCCCCAGCCGCTGCGACACCGCCTCGCTGTCCGCCAGCCGATCGATGCTGTTCCTGATCGAGAGCAGTTGCTCCAGGCTCGAGAACTGTGCGAGCTGGGCCGTGAACTCGGTCGCGTCCTGGGGATTGAGCGGATCCTGGTTCTCGAGCTGGGCGATCAGCATCTGGAGGAAGTCTTCCCGGCCCAATGCGGACGTCGCCGCGGTCGTTTGCCCCGTCGATTCTCCCACTTCCACTGCTGTCGCGAGTACGTCCGTCGAGATCATGGTGTCCTCTGTGTCGCTCCTAGATGTGAAGGTCGATCCGCGACATCGCGGGATCGACGGTTCGCTCTCGCGTGCGCTCCGGCAGATCGGTTCGTACCTTAACGCCCGGCGATGCGTCTCCAGCGATCGTCGGATCCCGTGGCGCGAGGGCCTCGCCCCGTCCGTCGGATTCCCAGCCGTGGGAGCCGCCGGCGTGGGAGCCCAGTTGGCCCTCCGCGCCCGAGTCGTTCACCTCGAACTGGCTGAGACGCAGATCGCGCGCCGCCAGGTTCTCGGCGAGCTGTGCGCGCTGAGATTGCACGGCGGCGTGGGCCAACGGCTCGCTCGTCGTGATCACCACCTCCACCTCAGCACCACGCATGCGCACGGTGAGCTCCACCCGCCCGAGCTGGGGAGGGTCGAGCTCGAGCCGCGCCGTACCACCGCCCCGATGCGCGAGCCACTCCACGCGCACGGGAACTTCCTCGACCGGGACCGCAGGCGCACTTCCCCGTCGAGCGACCGACGCATTCGCAGACTCCGACGCGGGTGCGACCACCGCCGCTCCTTCTCCCCCCGGCGCCGACACCGCGACGAGCGGCTCGGGAGCGCTGCCGGTGAGATTCGGCGCTGCGCCCGCTCGCAATCCCTCGAAGGAACCGACCTCTTCGCCCGGATTCCTGGCCGCCGCGGCGCCCTGCGCCGGCTCCCCCGACGTGCGGGGGCTCTGCGGGTCGGGAGATCTCCGGCTTTCCAGCAGCGCCCCGATCTCCCGGTCGCTCCCGCGAGAGCGAATGGATCGAGGGGCATCGCGCTCGCCGCCGACCGCCGGGGGCAGGGGCCGCGAGGCCACCGCGGCCGACGCCAACTGCGACGCGACCTCGTTCTCTGTGACGCGCGACCCTCCTTCCGGACCCGCGCGCAGCCCTCCTTCCGAAGCCGTGCGCAACCGTCCTTCCATGGAAATGGAAGCCGTGTGCTCGCCGCGGACGGGAATCGTCGCGTCGAGGCGCGGGGAATCCAGCGCCAACCCGCGCTCCATCCCCGGCAGCGCGGGCCCTTGCGCGGCGCGCACGCCGACGGGATCCGCGGGCCGCTCTTGCCCGAGTGGCGGCGGCTTCTCCGCTGTAACGCCCTCGCGCGCCACATCATCCGCGACGAGCAATTGAAGCGGGCGCTCGGGCTGTCGCACACCATCGAGATCGACGACTGGCCCGTTGGAGTTCGGAGCAACCTCGGGCGGCGCTGTGCGCCCGCCTGCCTCTCCCGCGACGGCAACGGGTGCCTGCGCGAACACGCCCAACGACCTCGCATCCAGCTCCGCCGCCGCTTCCGAGTGGTCCGGGGCCTCGCTCGGCTCGCCGCCGGTTCCCCGCTCCGCGGCCTCGTTCACCTGCTGACCGAGCACCCCGGGGAACGAGCCGTTCCCTCGCTGGGCCGACCGACCCGCGTCGTGCACCTCTTCGGGGGCCGACGCCGCAGCCGGAAACAGCAGCTCTACGGGAGCGGCGCTCATGGCTTCCGCCCCGACTTGCGTTGGGAACCGGCCTCGACCGCTCCGCCAAGCGGGTGAGCGACCCGATTGCTCACCCGAAGCGCGTTCCGTCTCGACATCAGTGCCAACACCGCGGCGGATTTCTTGTGCTTCATCTTCGAGAGGATGGACGTCGCGAGATCGAGATCGAGTTGTTCCAGAAGTGGAGCGGCTCGCCCGGCAGGCATCTCCGCGTACACCTTCGCCAGCCGGCTGATGCGCGCGACCGACTCCTCGTCCGATTTGACGATCATCTTCTCGACCGAGAGCTGGACCGCCTCGATCTCGCTGAGAACCTGCTGCGCGTCCTCCGCGATCTCGTCCGCCACGCGCTCCCTCTGCTCGAGGTCGCGCTCGCGGCGTTCGAGGCTCTGCTTCTGCGCCCGCAGCTCGCCCAGGAGCTGACGCAGGGATTCGCTCGACACCTCCTCGCCTCGGCACTTCGGCGCCGTCTCCGACCTCCCCTGCCGCGCGGCTCCCTGCGACGGCTCGCGGTGCTGCGCCTCGGTGCTCGCGAGGTGCATGCAGGCAAGAGCAATCAGTGCCAGCAGTCTGATCCTCGCGTTCATCGGGCCTGTCTCCTGGCAGCGACTTCGTCGGTCGCTCGCTGCTCGCGCTTTTCGCCCTCCCGCTGCCAGCGGACCAGTGACCGTTGGCGAAGCGTCTCGAGCGCCCGACTCCGCCTCCACGCTTCGACCACGCGCTCTCGCGCAGCGGAGACGTTGCTCGCGCTCTCCAGGACGCGCGCGGCGGCACGCCGCGACGCGTCCCGAAGCATGACCTGCGCTCCCGCCTCCGACCGGAACATCACGGCTGTGGTTCCCGCGGCGAGACGCTCCTCGAGCGCCGCAGCGGAGATGCGCGCACGCTCGTCCGCGGAGTCGGCCGCCTGCTGGTCCGCATCCCGGCGGAGGCTCTCGCGCTGGAGCTCAGCGCGACGCGCCTCCAGCTGAGCGGCGCGCAGCCTCAGGATCGGGTCCATTCGGAAGCGGAACCCCCTCATGTCGCCCCCTCCTCGCCGACCACCCGTGCCAGCGACGCCTCGCTCTCGGCCAGATCCGCCGGCTCATCGCGTCCCTGGGCGAGGAACTGACGCAACGGCTCGTGCAGTCGCCGCGCCCGATCGATCGCAGCGTCGCTGCCCTCGGTGTAGGCGCCGATCGAGATCAGATCGTGCGCGCGCCGGTAGGTGCCGAGTGCGTCACGCGCCTCGCGCGCGAGCCGAACGTGCCGCTCGGAGACCACGCGATCCATGACCCGCGAGACG
>JBHHVG010000448.1:0-3257 GCA_046754165.1 Myxococcota bacterium | reverse complement strand
GGCCTTCGTCGATGGAGCTCATCGTGAGGATGATCCCCAGCACGGCGGCGATGATCCCGATGGCGGGAAGGCTGTCCGCGGCGGTGTTCAGCGCCTCGGAAGGCTCCATCTCCTCGTGGTGAACGACCTCGAGGTCACGCTCGAGCAGCTCGTCTGCGACGTGCGGCGCCATCCTTCCTTCGGCCATGAGCTTCAGTGAGTCGCACAGGAACGCCACGGCGTGGTGGTGTTTCAGGAAGTCCGGATACTTCGAGATGATCGAAGATCCCCGTGGATCGTCCGCGTGCTCCTCGAGTGCGACCGGAGTCTCCACGCGCGCCATCGCGAGTAGCTCGTACAGCATCTGCAACAGCCCGACGAACTGTGTGCGCCCCGGTCCGCCCCTTCCGAAGAGCCCGACCACGGAGCCCGGGATCGACTTCAAGACGTGGCCGGGATTCTTGATGATCATCGCTCCCGCGAGGCAGCCGACAATGATCAGGTATTCGGTCGGCACGAACAGCAGTGCCAGCTGCCCGTGGTGGAGCAGAAATCCGCCGATCACGCAGGTCGGCACGACAAGCAGGCCAAGGATCGTCTTCATCGGTAATCCCAGTCGGGACATCGGACGCACACACACCGACTTGAGATCGCAAACGGAGCCGACCGCAACACCTGAACGACGTTGCAGAATGAAACGCGGTCGTGAGGGAGGATGCTCGGGGCACCATTCCCCCCACCGGCCGATTCGCCACAGCCCCGACCGCTCGCTCCCGTCGAGCGGCCACTGCCGCCGCAACTCGCGACCGGAGATGATACGTTTCCCCGCTGCGGCCGCGCCGCGCGCCGGATCCGGAGAATCCGCGATCCCGCGAACCCGGATCGAGAGAAGGGAGCCACGATGGCGGACGACGTGTCGACCCAGCGCATCATGAACGGCGATTCCTGGAACGAATTCTGCGACACGCTGAAGAGCGCGGGCCAGACCATCCTCGCCGAGGGTTCGCCGGACAACCTGCTCGATCGCGCAGAGGGCTTTCGCTACCTGAGCCGGCTGACCCGCGCGGCCCTCGAAACGTTCGTCGAGTACGCGGATCCGCTCGCCCCCGGGCTCCACCGCCCCGTGCACGAGACGGCGAAGATCGGCGCCGACAATCCGGACAACTACTACCAGCACGCCTCGATCTCCGGCGAGCACGAGTACCGCATCAGCGGGAAGCGGGGGACGATCCACTATCTCGGCTTCGCCACCCAATCCGCCGGTGTGGCGGGCACGGGAAACTCCCGTCAGGGCGGCTACATCGAGGGGGCAGATCTCGACATCGCAGACGACGGGACCTTCGAGCTCTTCATCAGCTGCGAAGAGAAGCCCGGCAACTGGCTGCGGATGGATCCCGACACCAGATCCCTGATCGTCCGCCAGACGTACCTCGACCGCGAGCACGAGGTCCCGGCCGATCTGCGCATCGAGCGCGTTGGCGGCGACGGCAAGCCCACGCCGCTCACCGCCCAGCACATCGACAAGGGTCTCGCCTCGGCTGCGGGCCTCGTCGCGGCGTGCTCGAGCCTGTTCTCGAGCTGGGCCCAGGATTTCCAGAAGAACCACTGCAACCAGCTTCCGAAGTTCGACGACTCCGTCTCCATGGGCGCCGGGGGAGATCCCAACATCTGCTACTACCACAGCTATTGGGAGCTCGGACCGGAAGAGGCCCTGGTGATCGAGGTGACGCCGCCGGAGTGCTGGTCTTGGAACTTCCAGCTAGACAACCACTGGATGGAATCCCTCGACTACCGCTACTTCCGCATCTCGCTCAACAAGCACACCGCGCACTACCGCGACGATGGGTCGGTGCGGATCGTCATCGCCCATCAGGACCCGGAGGTCGAGAATTGGATCGAGACCGCCGGGCACAAGCAGGGCACGATGTGTTTCCGCTGGATCCGCGCGGCGGAGCACCCGCAGCCCCGGACGCGAGTCGTGAAGCTTTCCGAGCTCTCGGGATGACCGACGGCTCCGGATCCGCTCTCACGCTGCCGCGCCCGCCGTGGCCGGTGGCCGCGGCCAACGCCGCTTGGGGCGGGCTCGCGAGACTCGGCGTCGCGAAGACGCGGCTCAGCGAGCACTCGCTGATCGAGACCGCGCGGCGAGTGACGGGCTTGCACGATTTCGGGCCGGACTTCTCGGACCCGATCTGCCGTGAAGCCCTGCGCCGACTGCTCGCGTCGATCGAGGGCGAAGCGCGGCTGCACCCGCTCGGCCGGGCAATCGTGCGCAGCAACCTCGTGAGGGCCCTGGTGAACCGACTGCGGATCGAGCAACTGTGCGACGTCCACCCTGAGATCGCCGCGCAGCCGGTGACGGCACCGGTGTTCATCGTGGGCCTCCAGCGCACCGGCACGACGCTGCTCCACCGCCTGCTGTCCTGCGAGCCGGCCCTGCGGCCCCTCCTTGCCTGGGAGGCGCTCAACCCGGCTCCGTTCCCCGGCTCGGATCCGCACGCGGGTGGGCGCGACGCCCGCATGCGCATGGCCGAGATCGCGGAGCGGGGCCTGCGCTACATCGCGCCGGAGTTCTTCGCGATCCATCCCGTCGAAGCCCACGAACCGGAAGAGGACGTGCTGCTGCTGGACATGACATTCGTGAGCCCGACGGCGGACGCGACTCTGCGGGTTCCCAGCTACTCGGCGTGGTTTCGGGAGATCGACCAGCGCCCGGCCTACCGCTACCTGCGCCGCGTGATCCAGCTGTTGCTGTGGCAGCGGGGCGAACGCTACCTGGGGAAGACGCCGCATCACCTCGAGAACCTCGACGTCCTGCAAGAAATCTTCCCGGGCGCGAAGATCATCCAGACCCACCGGGATCCGGTGCGGGTCGTCGCGTCCTTCTGCAGCATGATCGCTCACGGCCGCGCCGTGTTCAGCGATCACGTGGATCCGCACGAGGTGGGCGAGCAGCTCGGCCGCAAGGCGGTCCGAGCGGTGACGCGCGCCATCGCGGACCGCGACCGCTCGGACCCGAACGCCGTCCTCGACGTCGCGTATGTCGACCTCGTCGCCGACCCGGGGAAGGAGGTGCGGCGCATCTACGACCACATCGGCCTGTCGCTCAGTGCCGACACGGAGCAGGAGATGAGCCTCTGGCTGTCGCGAAACCGTCAGAACAAGTACGGTGTCCACCGCTACGAGCTGGAAGACTTCGGGCTGGACAGGGATCGTCTCGCGCGCGAGTTCGCGCCCTATCGCGACCGCTTCGGCGTACCGGAGGAATGATCCCGTGG
>JBHHVG010000447.1:0-3272 GCA_046754165.1 Myxococcota bacterium | reverse complement strand
TACGTGATGACCTCGATCCAGGAGAAGCGAGAGGACGCCGTTCGGGACGCGAAGCAGCAGATCGGCTTCTACTTCACCACGGCGCTCTACCACACCGTCCTCGATCTCCACGGCCTGCGGTCGGTCGGCGAGGAGTGCCGCGCCGCGCTGCGCCGCTTCGACCTCGCGGCCATGGCGGAAGCCGTGCCCGACGAGCTCGTCGACGAGATCGCCATCGCTTGCACGCCGGACGAGGCGGCCGATCGCATGGCCCAGTGGAACGATCTCACCGACGAAGCCCTGCTCTACGCTCCGTCCGTGGGCGTGGCACCGGAGCGGCTGCGCAGCAACCTCGACGCCATGCTCGACGTCTTCGGGAGTCGCTGAACGGATTCGTCCGCTCCAGATCACGCGGGCCGCTCGCGCACGCGGTCCGCGTGGTGATGGCGCGCCGGAACCGCCGTTGAAGCCGCCCATGGGAATCCGTACCGTCCCCCACGTGGCTACGAGAACCATCGAGCTGATGGACACGACCTTGCGCGACGGGGAGCAGACGCCCAACGTGGCCTATGCGCCGTCCGAGAAGATGCAGCTCGCGCGCCTGCTGCTGCGCGAGATCAAGGTCGATCGCATCGAAATCGCCAATGCGCGGATCTCCGAGGGGGAGGCCGAGGCGGTCCGCGGTATCATGTCCTGGGCCCGCAAGAGCCGCATGGCGCCCCGGATCGAAATCCTGGCGTACGTCGACGGACGGGCATCCGTCGACTGGATCGTCGCGAACGGCGGACAGGCCATGAACCTGCTGACGAAGGGGTCGCGCGAGCACTGCGAGAAGCAGCTGCGCATGACGCCGGAGCGCCACTTCAAGGAAGTCGGCGAGACGATCCGTTATGCGGGAAAGCACAAGCTGATCTCCAACGTCTACCTGGAAGACTGGTCCTCGGGCGTGCAGAACAGCTTCGACTACGTCTTCACTGCGGTCGAGAACCTGATCGACCTGGGAGTCGAGCGGATCTATCTCGCGGACACCCTGGGAATCCTTTCGCCCAGCGACACCACCCGCTACGTCTCGCTGATGACGCGGACCTGGCCGGACGTGCACTTCGAGTTTCACGCACACAACGACTACGGCCTCGCGGCCGCCAACAGCCTCGCCGCGGTCGAGGCGGGCGCGCACGGCGTCCACACCAGCGTCAATGGCATGGGCGAGCGCTCGGGAAACACGCGCCTCGCCGAGGTGGTCGCCGCCATCCACGACCACAGCGACTGTCGCACCCGCATCCGGGAGAACCGTCTCATCCAGGTGAGCGAGGTGGTGGCGACCTTCTCTGGCAAGATCGTGGCCGACAACGCGCCCGTGATCGGTCGCGACGTCTTCACCCAGACCGCGGGCATCCATGCCGACGGCGACAAGAAGGCCGGCCTCTACGCGAACCGGCTTGTGCCGCGCCGGTTCGGCCGGAAGCGGCGCTACGCCCTGGGCAAGATGTCCGGCAAGGCCTCCCTCGACCAGAACTTGAAAGCGCTGGGCATCAAGCTCCTCCCGGAGAACCGCAACCTGGTCTTGAAGCGCATCGTCGAGCTCGGAGACAAGAAGCACGTGGTCACCCCCGAGGATCTCCCGCTGATCATCGCCGACGTCCTCAAGAAGCCGGCGGAGGAGCTCGTCAAGATCGAGCTCTACGAGATCGTCACCAGCAAGGGCGACCTGCCCACGGCTAGCGTCACCGTTCGCTACCGCGGAGAGATGGTCGAGGCCCACAGCGACGGAGACGGCGGCTACGACGCGTTCATGAAGGCCCTCGCCAAGGCCTGCCGCCGCTTCGACCTGAAGATCCCCCGGCTCGTCGACTACGCCGTGCGCATCCCACCCGGCGGCAAGACCGGGGCCCTCGTCGAAACCGTGATCACCTGGCGCAAGAGCCCGCGCAGCCAGCCCTACTCGACACTCGGTGTCGACTCCGACCAGCTCGCGGCCGCCGTCGTCGCCACGGAGAAGATGCTCAACCTCGTGGCGGCGGCGGGCCTGTCCGGCGACTGAGCCCCGCGCCTGGACGAAGGCGACCGCGGTGCCGTCGATGACACCGGCAAGGTCAGCGGCGCCTGTCGTCCCTTACGTTGTAGACGCGGGCCATCAGCTGCTGGCAGAGGCCCGTGGCGGGGAGCGTCACACCGTTCTCGCGGGCGAACGCCAGTGTCACGGCCAGGTCCTTCTCGGCCAGGTCGGCGAAGCTGCGCAGCAGCGCCTGGAAGCCCTCGTCGTGCCGCTTCCCGGCGCTGGCGCTGTAGATGCCGAGAAAGGCCGCCTGCTGGTCGTTGAGGTTGCCGTTCGATCTCGTGACTTCGTGGAGGGCCTTCTGGGAGAGGCCGGACGCATCCGCGAGGAGCATCGCCTCGAAGGCCGCCGTGAAGCCCAGGTAGGTCATCAGGTTGTTGCAGAGCTTCACCGCCGCACCCGACCCGAGCTCTCCCGCATGGACGATCTTGGCGGCGGACGTCTCGATCGCCGGCCGGCAGCGCTCGAGGTGCTCGGGCGCTCCCCCCACCATGTAGGTCAGCGTTCCGCGCGTCGCGCCGAAGGCGCCACCGGTCATGGGCGCGTCGATGACGCCGACGCCGCGGTCTTCGGCCAGTCGCGCCACGGCGTGCACCGTGCGCGGCAGGATCGTGCTGTGCAGCGCGACCACCGCACCCGGTGCCGCACCCGCCAACAGACCCTCGTCCCCCGACACCACGGCCATCACGTCGGCGTCGTCGCGAACGCAGACTCCGATCACGTCGGACTCCGCGGCCAGCTCTCGCGCCGAAGACGCCGCCTTCGCTCCGGCGGCGACGAGCTCCGCCACCGGCGCGCGGGCGACGTCGAACACCGTGGTCGGCAGGCCTGCTTCGAGCAGACGCAAGGCCATCGGCTTGCCGATGTTGCCCAGGCCGACGAACCCCACGCGCTGTGACATCACGACCCCGCTTGCAGCCACGCTGCCTGCGGCGCTGACCGCCCCGCAGTCCGCGCCGATGGTAGATTCGATCACCGTTGCAGGCAAAATGTCTTTGAGATATAGCGTGGTGGCCGGCGATGCTCGGCCACGAGGGATCGGCATGGTCGAGTTCAACCCCTACGACTGGAATGTCCACGAGGATCCCTATTCGGTCTATCGCGCGCTGCGCGACGAAGCTCCCGTCTACCACAACGAGGCGCTCGGCTTCTTCGCGCTGTCACGCCACGCCGATGTGCTCGCGGCGCTGCGCGACTGGGAGCGCTTCTCGTCGAGAAACGGCGTCGCCCTCGAGGC
>JBHHVG010000446.1:0-3272 GCA_046754165.1 Myxococcota bacterium | reverse complement strand
AGCCGATCTTCGCGGGCCGCCTGAGCGCCGCGCGGCGGCGGCGGATCCGGCGCAGCCGCATCGACTCCACCGCTGCCCTGGTCCGCGCACTCGCGGAGCTTCCGGAGTCGCGGCGGCCGCGGGTGCTGGTGTGCGCCTCGGCGGTCGGTTTCTACGGCGACCGCGGCGAGGAGCGCCTCGACGAGGATTCCGCGCCGGGCACGGGCTTCCTCTCCGAGATCTGCTGCGACTGGGAGGCCGCAGCCGGGGGCGGGCGCGAGCACGGCGTCCGGGTCGTGCAGCTGCGCCTCGGCGTGGTGCTGGCGCGCGAGGGCGGCGCGCTGTCGAGGATGGCCACGGCCTTCCGCATGGGCGCTGGCGGGCGCCTCGGCAGCGGCCGCCAGTGGTTCTCATGGATCCACATCGACGACGCCGTCGCGCTGATCCTGTCGGTGCTCGCGGATCCTTGCTACAGCGGCCCGGTCAACGCCACGGCGCCGGAGCCCGTGCGCAACGCCGAGCTCACCCGGGCGCTCGCCCGCCAGCTCCGGCGCCCCGCCCTGCTCCCGGTGCCGGCCTTCGCGCTGCGGGCGGCGCTCGGCGAGCTCTCGGGCGAGCTGCTCGGAAGCCGACACGTGACGCCGGCCCGGGCGCTGGCGGCCGGGTTCGAATTCGCGCTTCCGGAGCTCGGCCTCGCGTTGACACGCGAGCTGGGCGGCGGTCCGCGAGAGTCGGGGTTCAGTGGGCGACGTTCGTCGGCGTGAACAGTGCGGGCAGAACGTCGCGCACGGCCACCTGCTGCGAATGAGGCGTCACCTCGAAGTAGGACAGGGTGACCCGCGGCTCCTCGGCCGGCGTGAAGCTCTCGTGAAAACCGGCCAACAGACGATCCATGATCTCCCGGGCCCGGTTGCGGTCCGCATCCGCGATGAAGAACACCGCGCGCTCGCGCGTCATGCGAAAGATGGCGTCGTCGACCCGCAGAGAGCTGCCCACGTAGTCGACCATCTCGGGGAAGAGCAGGTCCCCCTCGGCGGCGGACATTCCCACCATCACACAGCTGAGCTCGTAGGCGCTGGCGAGGTTCGTGGCCTTCTGGATCAGCTCCCGCAGCTTGCGGGGATCGTCGTTCCGGGACCGGTTCCGCAGAGTCGCGATCATGATGAAGGGTGTATCGGCGGATTCGATGCGTAGCTAAAGGCCCTCATCTTACAAATTTCCGTACCGGGGACGCATTGTTACCGAGGAGCCCATCTTCTAAGGTAGGCCTCCCCCCCGACGAGATGCCGATGCCCGACCCCGCGGCCGCCATCCGCGACAATGCCTCCACCTCGCCACGCGCGAGCGATCCTGCCGGACTGGCCCGTCTCGGGACGGCCTTCCTCGTGCTGGTCGCCGCGACCACGGGCCTCATCGTTCTCGGGGCCCTGGTGCGCGCGCACGCGGCGGGCCTGGCCTGCCCCGACTGGCCGCTGTGCTTCGGGGAGGTGATCCCGCAGCTGAACCTCGAGGTCGCCTTCGAGTGGTCGCATCGGGCGATCGCCGGCGGCGTCAGCCTGTCATTCGCCGTCCTGGCCTTGCTGGTGTTTCGCCGGAGCGACGCGCCTCGGGGTGCACGCGCGCTCGTGGGTGTCGCCGCGGCGTTGCTCGCGCTGCAGGTGCTGCTCGGTGCGCTCACCGTCTGGCTGCTGCTGGCGTCGTGGACGGTGACCGCGCACCTGATCACCGGAAACTCCCTGTCGCTCACCCTGCTGCTGGTCGCGTGCTCCCTGCGCGACGCCGCGCAGCCGCGGCCCCCCCGGCCGCCGGCGACCGCCGCGGTCCGTGGCCTGGTGATCGCCTCGGCGGTCCTGCTGCTGGTCCAGATGGCCCTGGGGGGCCTGGTGTCTTCGAACTACGCCGGCATGGCCTGCCCGGAGTGGCCGACCTGCAATGGCGGCCAGTGGTTCCCGACCTGGGGGGGCCACGTGGGACTGCACCTGCTGCACCGCTCGAACGGTTACGCGCTCGTGACGGTGCTGGCCGTTTCCGCGGCGCGCTGCTCCGGAGACGCGGAACTGCGCCGCTGGACCTCCCTCGCCCTGCTCCTCGGCGTATGCGAAGCGCTCGTCGGCATCTCCAACGTGCTCCTCGGAATTCCCGTCGAGATCACCGGGCTTCACAGCGCCCTCGCTGCCGCTCTCGTGCTCACCCTCACCCGGGCGGTCCGCGACGTCACCACCCGCGGCGCCCCCCGTCCCTGAAGCTGGCGCGCTCCTGTCAGCCCGCGGTCTGGCGGCGAACGGAACGATGATGGAGACTGGCGCGCGATCGTCCCACGGGATGCGGGGCGCGGGGAGGAGAAGGAACCGCATGCGGTCGTTCGAGGTCTTTGCGTCGATGTCGCCGGAGCAGGCGACGGAGGTGATGCGCTCGCTCAAGAAGGAAGCGCCCGGCATGTACGCCCAGGCGCTGGCGGCCGCGGCCGCCGCCTTCCGGGCGCGGCCGGTCTACCTGGCGCGGCAGCCCATCGACAAGCAGGCGGCCTCCATCCGCCGCGCCCTCGCCCGCGTGGCCGCCAGCCCCATTGCCGAGGAGCTGCTGGCCGTCTACTTCCTCGAGTGCAGGCGCGATCTCCTCATCGAATGGCTCGACGCCCTCGGCATCGCGCACGACGAAGGCACGCTCGAAGACGACGCGCCGGCACCGCCGCCGAAGACGAAGCTCGCGAAGACCACCCGGGCCTTTCGGGCCGTCGATGACGACGCGGACCGCGATCTGCTCCTCGCGGCCTTCGCCGCGCAGGAATCCGTCGACTGGCCGGATCTCGACGAGCTGATCGGCCCGAGCGCCTAGCGATTCGCGTGGGTGCCCCGGACCGCCGCACGCCTTCCCGGGAGCTGCGATTCCGCCTCGAAGACCTCGGCGCCGCCGCGGGCATCCGCGCGCTCGGCGCCCTGCCCGAAGCCGCCGCGCACGCCATCGGCGACGCCGCCGGCCGGATCGCGGCGCGCCGTTGGCACCGCTATCGGCGCATCGCCCTCGCCAACCTCGCCATCGCCTTCCCCGAGTGGGACGAGCCGCGGCGGGAGGCCGTGCTGCGCGAGAACCTCGAGCACCTCGGGCGCACGGTCGTCGAGTGGGCGCGCCTGCCTTCGCTGTCGCGGGATGCGCTGATCGAGCGAGTCGACGTCGAGGGACTCGATCTGTTCGCCGAGGCGCTCTCGCGCAAGCGCGGGGTGCTGATCGCCACCGCCCACTACGGTTTCTGGGAGCTGCTCCTGCCCGCGCTGCGCCCGAGGATCGCTCCGTAC
>JBHHVG010000445.1:0-3276 GCA_046754165.1 Myxococcota bacterium | reverse complement strand
CCGCATGATCCAGGAAGGCGCGACCTGGGACGAAGCTCTCGCCCGTGCCGACGCGGGCGCCTGAATCCGCGCGCGCGCCGGGAGCGTCAGGGAGACCCGTGCGGCGCTCCGTCGGCATCGCGCGCGTCCGCCCCGAGGCCGACCGCGACCTCCCGATAGACCGTCCGCATCACGGCGACATCGTTGACGAGCATCGCGAGCGCCAGTCCGACTGCGGCCAGCGACATCGCGCGCTGGCGAGCCGGGAAGCGGCGCCACGCCGCCGCCACCAGCAGCGCGACCAACACCCCGTGCCAATGCGGCGAGTACAACACGTACTCGCGACCGTAGAAGAAGTGGAGCGCGAGCTGGCTGGCCACGCACAGCGCCGGTGCGAGCATCCGGACGTCCGCGCGGCGCAGGCCCGCCGCGGCCGCGAGCACGGCCAGCAGCACGGCTCCGGCCAGCGCGCGCTGGGCCGGCGCCCACTGGGACCAGCCCGCCTCCTCGGCGGACAGCGACCAGTGGTCGAGGCCGTAGAGGCGCATCAGGAAGTCGGAGTAGGCGGGAAAGGGTGCCACGAAGTCGATCACGAAGAAGTGGGCGAGCAGCCGCGTCGCGTGGGTCACGGGCCGCGCCGAGAGCTCGGCCGTGCGGGTGAACTCGAGCTCGACAGTGAGGGGGTGCCGCGCACCGGTGAGGCCCCGCGCCGGGTAGAGCCGCTGCTGGAGATCCAGGCCACCCCACAGCAGAGAGATCGCGACCGCCAGCGTGAGCAGGACGCGACCCACGAGGGCGCGCGCCGGTGTATCGGCGGCGGAGGCTTCGCGTCCGAGGGAGAGGCGGACGGCGAAGGCGATCGCCCCGTGCACGACCTGGGTGAGCGTAAGCCCCAGCCCGATGACCACGAGGGCGCCCCAGGAGACGCATTCGCCGGCAGACAGCGGCCGTCCCCAGCGCGCGTTCAGCAGCAGCAGCGGGAGTGTCGAGGCGAGAGCCGCGACGGCGGCACTCTCCGGGATGCTGGCGGCGAGGAAGGTCGAGAACGAGAACGCGCACAGCACGCCCGCCGCCAAGGCGGCGCTCTGCGAACGCCGCGTCAGCTGCCAGGCCAGCACGGCGACGACGAGGGACTGGATCGCCATGCACAGGGCGATCACGATCCGAGCGGCGGCGTGCGGATCCCGCCCACCGAAGAGCACCGCGTCGAGCGCGCTGCCGAAGGGCGCGATCAACAGCTTCTGAAGCGGGTGCACGCTCTGGCGCAGCGCGGGATCGCCGGTGGCGAGATCCGTGACGACGCGCCGCACATCCATGTCGAAGATGCCGCTGCTGAAGGCGAGCACATCGGCGCCGTCCGCGAGCCCGAAGGAGGAGCCCGCGTACACCGCCACCAGCACGACGACCGCGGCGAGAGCGGCGGCCAGCAGCGCGATGCCGGGAGGGCCCGCCGCGTCAGCATCCCTGGACATGGGGGTAGGGTAGTGGCCCGGACGCCGCGCGCCCGCCCGCAACATCGCGCAGCGCGGCGGCCTACTCGCTACAGACCCGGTTTCGTCCCCGGGATTTCGCGCAGTAGAGCTTTTCGTCCGCGGCCTCGATCAGCGAGCTCGCCGTGTCGCATCCGGTTCCCAGCGTGGCGACGCCCACGCTGATGGTCAGCTTCGCTGCGTCGGCTGGCCCGAAGCCCGCGGCCTCGACCGACTGACGGATCTTCTCCCCGAAGGCCATGGCACCTTTCGCCTCGGTCTCCGGGAGCACGACCGTGAACTCCTCGCCACCGTAGCGGGCGACGATGTCGTTGGCCCGGGTGACCCAGGAGATGGCCTCGGCGACGCGAACGAGCGCCTCGTCGCCCGCGCGGTGGCCGTAACGGTCGTTGAACTGCTTGAAGTGGTCGATGTCGATCATCACGACCGACAGGCTCCGGCCGTAGCGCAGTGCCCGCTCGAGCTCGAGCTCGAGCGTCGCGAACAGGTGCCCGTGGTTCGCGAGCCCGGTGAGGGCGTCCCGCTGCGCCCGGCGCAGCGTCTCCTCGTACTGGCGCGCGTTTCCCAGCGCGACGGCCGCGTGTCCCGCGATCGCCTGGAGCAACCGCACATCGTCGAGAACGAAGCATTGCTGGTTCCGCTTGTTGTTGACGTTGACGACACCGAGCACGCGACCCATGCGCAACAGCGGGCTCGAGATCAGCGAGCGCGTGTAGTAGCGCTCGTGGTTCCGGCGCGCGAAGCGCGGATCGACCTCGACGTCCTCGACCAGCAGGGGCGTGGCGCTCGCCGCGACGTAGCCCGAGATGCCCTGGCCCACCTGCATGGTGGTGCCGATGGCGACTTCGTTGGGGAGCCCGTAGGCCGCGAAGACCCGCAGCCGGCGGTCCGATTCGATGAGGAGGATGGAGCCGATCTCCGCGTCGAGATGCTGGAGCGTCCGGGCCAGCAGGCGGTCGAGGACCTGCTGGACCGACAGCGTGGAGCTCAGATCACGGACCGTGTCGTAGAGGATCTCCAGCTCTTCGTGGCGTCGCTCGAGCTCTTGGATGCCATCCGATTGCATGTTTCACCCAGCGGCAACTTCGGCGTATGGGGACAATCGTCGCGCGGGGTACCCCGCTTGAGAACGGGAGCGAGGCGTGAGGAGACTCCGGGCAGGAGGTTGTGGGAAACCCTGAACGAGGCGGCTTTTTTCCCGAGAGGGGCCCGTCTGGGCCCGTTTGATGCCTCGCACCGCTTGTGCCCGGGCTCGCCGGGGTGTATCGCTTGGTGGCCTCCCCGCCGTCTCTCTGCTCCCCATCGCGCCTCTGGCCGCCCGCCCGCTGCAGCGCAACCGGGGGCATTCGAACTTGGGGGCGATCCCATGGGCGAAGTCGAGAGCGATCGATCGCGGGCGGGCCGCCGCGACAGATCCGACGCGAGCGGTCCGACGGTGCTGGTCGTCGCCGCCGACGGGTCCGTGCTGGCGGTGACCCGGCGCATGCTCGAGCGGCGGGGCTTCCGGACGGTCGTGGCCTCCGGGGCCGGGGACGCCCGCGCCCGGGTCGGCCGACCCGGTGCCGAGATCGCCGGCGTCGTGCTCGACCTCTCGATGCCGGGGATCGAAGCCGAGTGCGTCTTCAACGGCCTGCGGAACCTCCGGGGCGACGTCCCGATCCTGCTCACCGGCGGCTTCGGTGAGGATCCCGTGGCGGCGCGCCTCGTCCGCTCGGCGCGCACCGACTTCCTGGCCAAGCCGTTCGGGCTCGCGGCCCTGGGGGCCAAGGCCGGAGAGCTCTTCGGCCCGGTCCGGCCGGCGCGTCCC
>JBHHVG010000444.1:0-3284 GCA_046754165.1 Myxococcota bacterium | reverse complement strand
AACCGTGCTCGTGTTGTTGCTCGCAGGTCTGCAACACGGGTACTACGCGCTCGCCGGGAGCCACGGATACACCTTTACCGAATTCACTGCGCGCCACCTTCCGATGGTCTTCCTCCTCTCGAAGCTCCTGATGACGATTCTGCACCTGATCTCGTTCTATGTCCTGTACGAGTTCTCGAAGCGGCTCCTTCGGAGCGTACCAGCCGCTTTCTTCGCGACGCTCGGCTACGCGACGTCCCTCCCGATCTTCTACTACCTCTCTCGGATCTCCGTCGAGCCACTGGTGGTGACTTTCTTCCTGGTCTCGCTGCTCGCGGTCTGGCGCCATCAGGAACTCGCGATCGCCGGGCGGCGCGATGCGTCGCTCGCGTTCGTCGCTCTCGCGGCGGCCGCCTCGGTGTCGGGCGCGATGACGAAGCTGAACTTCCTGGGCCCGTTGCCCTTCTTGCTGATGCTCTACTTGATGGCCGGTGGCTGGAGGGAGGTCGCCGGGGGGCCCCTTCCCTGGCGCGCGAGGGGGCTCGCGCTGCTGACATTCGCGGGCACGGGCACGGTCCTCACCGCGCTGTACTCCGTGTTCGTCGACTGGAAGGATTTCTTCGAAACCTGGAGAAACGTCGCCACCGCGCTTCCGCTGAAGGACTTTCGCCTGGCAGGGCTGTTGCCCGGCCGCACGCCGCAAGGCGCGTTCATGCTGTGCGAGCTTCCCTTTCTGGTGTTCGGAGTTGCCGGTCTGGTGCTGTTCGTGCGCCGAGTGCCCGAACGACGGATGCGGACGCTCTGGTTTGCGGCGTACGCGGGCTGGGGGCTGCTGCTGTTCGCATACCGGGCCGCGAAGCTCGGGAACCTGCTCGCCTTCCACTACTTCCACCTGACCGACGTCGCCGTCTCCGTCTTCTTCGGGTACCTCGCTGCCGCGGCGCTCGATCGCCTGCCGGCGCGCTCCAGCGGTTGGCGCGTCGCGGCTGTCGGTGTTGCGGGAATCTCGGCGATTCATGCGATCGCGATCTGGACCGTCGTGGATTCGCGGCGCTTCGATGTCGCGTCGTACGCGCCGAATCGGGAGATCCACGAGGTCATCGCGCGGCTCGAGCCTGGACAGCGCATCGGATGCCCGGGATGCGCCGCCGCCGCGCGCACCGGCCCCCACAGCCTCTACGCCCTTCACGCCGTCGGCTGGCAGTCCCGCAGCCTGTCGCGGACACCCGGCCGCGAGTCCTGGCTTCGCCTCGAGTTCGAATCCCTGTTCACGACCGTCGACGCGCGGGAGGGCCACGTCGACACGCACGGGCTCGACGCCCCGGCGTTGCGCGCCAGGATCGTGGTCCTGGACCCGCCCGAAGACGCGGGAGGAGGCTGACCTGCGAGGACCGATGCCGGCAGATCACGATACGCAGTACATTGGCGGCACGCGATGAGCCGGATACGACGCTTCTCCAGGCGCTATCGGGGCCACCGGACGCACCTGGCCATCGAGGACCATCTCGGGTGGCTGGTGCGATCGCTGCCGGGGCCGATCGGCGTGTTCGCGCGCTGGGCCTTCTATCGGCAGATGTTCGAGGAGATGCGTTCCTTCGCGATCCTTTATCCAGGGGTCCATCTCACCCACACGTACGGAATTCGCGTGGGAAGCGGCTTCTCAGTGAACACGGGCGCTCTCATCGACGGCCGCGGAGGAATCGCGATCGGCAACGACGTGCTCGTTGGACCCTACGCGGTGATCAACTCCTCGAATCACGACTACAAGCAGTTGGATCGGTCGATGACGTCGATCGATCACGTCATGGCGCCCGTCGTGATCGGCAACGACGTGTGGATCGGCGCGCACGCCGTCGTCACGGGTGGCGTCGAGATCGGAAACGGCGCCGTGGTCGCTGCCGGCGCGGTCGTGGCACGCGACGTTCCGGACCACGCGATCGTGGGCGGCGTCCCCGCGACGGTGATCGGTGATCGGAGAAATCCGGCGGAGCGCGCGGCCCCGAACGGACCGCAGAGCGATTGAGCGGACCCCGGGTTCGCCCGAGCGAGACCCCGGCGCCGGCCGGGCAAGGCCCGATACCCGCAGGGAATCGCCGGAAGCGGCGCTATCCTGTCGACCCCCAGCTTCCACACGAAAGGCGGATTCATGAGGCGTCTGGACCTGAAATCGACTCTGGAACGTCCCGCGGCAGGTCTGTTGCGGCTGGCAGTGACCTTCCTCGTGGCCGCCGCGACGGCGTCGACAGCTCTCGCCCGGGAAGTCGATTTCGAAGCGCTCCTCGAGAAGGGAACCAGCCTGTACGCGCGCGAGAAAGAGGAGCCGATCATCCGGCATTTCTTCAAGGGTCGTCGCGACGGCTTCCTCGTGGATATCGGTTGCTTCGACTGGAGGGATACCAGCACGACGCTCTACCTGGAGAAGCACCTGGGCTGGTCTGGAATCGCGGTGGATGCGCAGGAGGCGTTCTCCCTCGGCTGGCAGCAGCACCGCCCGAGATCGAAGTTCTTTGCCTATGCCATCACCGACGAGTCCGGAGAGACCGTCACCTTCTACCAGGCCGGGGGCATCTCGTCGACAGAGCTTTGGAACATCGAGCAGTGGCAGAAGGTCGTCGGTGATTTCGAGCCAAACGTGGTGAAGGCGCCCACGATCACGATGAACGATCTTCTCGATCGCGAGGGCGTGAAGAAGATCGACTTCCTGTCGATGGACATCAACGGCGGGGAGCCGGCGGCACTGGCTGGCTTCGACATCAAGCGCTTTCGTCCGGACCTCGTGATGATCGAAGTACACGAACGCAACAAGGAGCCGCTGTCAGCGTATTTTCGTGCCAACGGCTACGAGCGAATCGACCGTTACTTGAAGTACGACGTGACCAACTGGTACTTCAAGCCGGCGGACTGACGCCGCGATCCCACCTCTTCCCGACTCCTAGCCGTTGCGGGCGCGCCGCTTGCGCCGGAACTCGCTGGCGAAGAAGATCACTCCGCCGCTGGCCACGGTGAGTAGCGCCAGAGACGACTCCAGCGGGCGGCCGCGGAACGCCCACAACATGGTCCAGATCGTGACAGCGAGAAAGAAGAGGGGCGGTACCGGGTAGGCCCAAGTTCGAAACGGGCGCGGCATGTCGGGCCGGCGAAAGCGGAGCACGATCACGCTCGATACCGCCAGCGCCGACATCAGCGCCAGCGTGAAGCCCGCGTATTGAAGGATCTGGTCGACGCGACCGGAGACGATGATGACCGACGCGACCGCGCCCTGGACGAGTAGTGCGTTCGTGGGCGCGCCTGACGCGCCCGTGACC
>JBHHVG010000443.1:0-3285 GCA_046754165.1 Myxococcota bacterium | reverse complement strand
GGCAGCAGCGCGGCCCCGCAGCGGTAGGCGCCGTGCAGCAGCTCGACGATGGGGATCCCGTTGCGAAGCAGCGCCGCGACGACGTCGCCGCGGCGTACTCCCCGGCTCCACAGCATCGCGGCCACCGCGCGACTGCGTCGATCGAGCTCCCCGAACGAGATCCGGCGTCCGCCGGTCTCGAGCGCTGGAAGATTCACCGCGTTCCGCGCTCGATTCGCGAGCCAGGACGGAGCGGGCTTCATCCCGAGAACGCGCGGCCCAGGCCGGCCGCGCAACGCAGAGGTATCTGCGGCGCCACGCCGAGTCCGGACGAGATCGGGACACGGATGTGGCCGCGCGGGGCGGGGAATGGCGCTGCCAGGTCGACGGCCAGCAGCTCGGCGGTTGCGAGTCCTGCTGCCAGCGGGGACGCCGGAAGGGCAGCGGCCAGGTGCAGCGCGGCGGCGATTCCGAGGCTGGAATCCAGGAACGATGTGACGATCACCGAGAGGCCCGCGCGCTGCGCGCGCGCGGCGATCCGACGGGAGGCGGCCAGGCCGCCGAGGGCGGCGGGCTTCAGCACCAACACGTCGGCCGCGCGTTCTTCGATCAAGCTGGCTGCAGAACGCTCATCCGCGACGGCTTCGTCGGCGGCGATGGGAATCGACGACGCGGCGCGCAGGCGCGCGAGCGCGGCGATCTCTGTGGGCGCCACAGGCTGCTCCAGAAGCTCGAGATCGTAGCGAGCGAGACGGTCGACCGCTTCGAACGCCGTCGACTCCTTCCAGGCTCCGTTGGCGTCGACGCGCAAGCGAACCGCGTCCCCGACTGCGGCGCGCACGGCCGCGACGCGGCTCTCGTCCGACGCCAGGTCGTCCGCGCCGAGCTTCAGCTTGAGGCTGCGGAAGCCGCGCTTGACCGCGCGGCGTGCGTCCGCGGCCGCCGCCGACGGATCGGCCCCGGAGACCAGGGCGCCCACCCGGACGCGTCCAGCGGGATGCGGCGCGAGCAGGGCCGCCACCGAGATGCCGGCATCCCGCGCGGCGAGGTCGTGGAGCGCGACGTCCGCTGCTGCCCGGGCCGACCGGCCGGTGCCGGCGAGCTCCCTGCCGAGTGCGAGGGCGGACTCGAGGTCGCCGCCCGGCCACGCCGCGAGTCCCGCCGCGATCCGTTCGAGCGCCCCGATCGACTCCACCGGTGTCTCGAGCCCGAAGCCGGGCAAGGGCAGTGCCTCGCCCCATCCCGTGGCGCCGGAATCCGCGCTCAGGCACAGCACGGCACCGACGCGCTCCCGGATCGGACCGTGTGCAGTCGTCACCGGATTGGTCAGGGCGAGCCGAACCGGGGTGACGCACGCGCGAAGGATCCTCACAACAGCCATCCGGCGGAGAACAGCAGCGCGAACATCAGGGAGAGCTGTGCGGTTGCCGCCAGCGCCTCGTTGAGAGCGGAGCCGTCCGCGCTGACGGTGACGACACGGACGAGCCGAAGCGCTCGTGGCACGGTCGCCAGAGGTAGCAGGATCCACGCCGAGGCGGCATCCAGCAGCCAGAAAGCCACGAGCAGCGCGTACGCGAACACGAGCAGTCCGACGTACTCCACCCGTGTGGCGCGCGGTCCGACGCGCACCGCCAGGGTGCGTTTGCCCACCCGGGCATCGCTGTGGATGTCTCGCAGGTTGTTCACGACGAGAATAGCCGTCGCCATGGCGCCGATCGGAAGGGCGGACGCCAGCACCCGCGGCGTCAGCGCGAGTGCCTGGACGTAGTAGCTCCCGCACACGGCCACGAGACCGAAGAAGACGAATACCGCCACGTCGCCGAGACCGCGGTAGCCGAACGGCCACGGACCCCCGGTGTAGGAGAGCCCGGCGGCGACCGAGAGCAGGCCGATCGCCGCGATCGGCCAACCGCCGACCGCGACCAGATAGGCGCCGATGGCGACGGCGGCGCCGAATACCGCCGCGATCGTCCCGCGCATCCGGGAGGCGGTCACGAGCCCGTGTTGCATGGCGCGCGGCGGCCCGAGGCGGTCCGCGCCGTCAGCCCCCCGCTCGTGGTCGAAGAGGTCGTTGGCCAGGTTCGCGCCGATCTGGAGCAGCAGCGCGGCGGCGAGGGTGGCCAGTGCCGGAAGCGGGCGAAAGCACCCGGCGGAGGCGGCCAGGGCGGTGCCGACCAGCACCGGTGCGAATGCGACCGGCAGGGTGCGCGGGCGCGCCGCCAGGCGCCACACCCGCCACCCGGAAACCTCGGGCGTCGCGGTCTCTCTTACGGCCGCCACGGGAACTTCGAGAAGTCCGGGTCGCGCTTCTCGACGAAGGCGTCGCGCCCCTCCTGGGCCTCCTCGCTCATGTAGAAGAGCATCGTGGCGTTGCCCGCGAGTTCCTGGATGCCGGCCTGTCCGTCGCAGTCCGCGTTGAAGGCGGCCTTGAGGCAGCGAATCGCGATCGGGCTGTTGCGCAGGATCTCGCGCGCCCAGGCGACACCCGCCGCCTCGAGGTCTTCGACTGGAACGACCTCGTTGACGAGGCCCATTTCCAGGGCTTCGGTCGCGCCGTACTGGCGGCAGAGATACCAGATCTCACGCGCCTTCTTCTGGCCGACGACCCGCGCCATGTAGGAGGCGCCGAAGCCCGCGTCGAAGCTGCCGACCTTGGGGCCTGTCTGGCCGAAGCGCGCGTTTTCGGCGGCGATCGTGAGGTCGCACAGCAGATGCAGGACGTGGCCGCCTCCGATGGCGTATCCGGCCACCAGCGCGATCACCGGCTTCGGCAGGGACCGGATCAGGCGCTGGAGGTCGAGCACGTTGAGGCGCGGCACGCCGTCGTCGCCCACGTAGCCCGAGTCGCCCCGGACACGCTGGTCGCCGCCGGAACAGAACGCCTGCTCTCCCTGTCCCGTCAGCAGCACGACGCCGACCTCCGGGTCTTCCCGCACGCGCGAGAACGCGTCGATCAGCTCGAAGGTGGTCTTCGGTCGGAATGCGTTGTGGACTTCTGGGCGATCGATGGTGATCTTGGCGATGCCGTCGCACTTCTCGAAGCGGATGTCCTCGTATTCGCGCTCGGTCTTCCAGTCGAGGGAGTTCATGACGATGGCGTCCTCTGGATGGGCGCCGGAATCCGCCGGCGCGGGTTGTGGATCAGTGGGTCTGCGTCCGCCGCGGCGATGAATCGCCGCGCCACACGGGTAAACTCTCCGGGGTTCTCGAGGTGCGCAGCGTGGCCGGCCTCCGGGATCACGGCGGTGCGCCCGAGCGGAAGCAGCGCGGCGAGTTCGTCGGAGACGGAGCGGAACCGGAGATCCT
>JBHHVG010000442.1:0-3300 GCA_046754165.1 Myxococcota bacterium | reverse complement strand
GGGGAGGTCGCGCTCGTCCCGTTCGTGACGGCGGGTGATCCGGAGCTCGAGACTACCGAGCGTATGCTGCTGGCGTTGGTCGAAGCCGGCGCCGACGCCATCGAGGTGGGTGTGCCCTTCTCGGATCCGATGGCCGACGGGCCCACGATCCAGCGCGCCAGCGAGCGGGCCCTGGCGGCCGGCACCTCGCTGCGCCGCATCCTCGAGATGATCCGATCGGTGCGCGGGCGCATCGACGTGCCCATCGTGTTGATGGGGTACGCGAACTGCTTCTTTTCGATGGGCGAGCGCGGCTTCGCCGACGCGGCGAGGAGCGTCGGGGTCGATGGTGTGATCGTCGTCGACCTGCCCCCGGAGGAGGGCGACGTCCTGAATCCCGCGCTGAAGGGGTGCGGCATCGACCCGATCCTGTTGGCATCCCCGACGACGACGCCGGAGCGGCTGGAGATGCTGGCCGCGGAGACGCGGGGCTTCCTTTACTACGTCTCGCTCGCCGGCGTGACCTCGGCCCGGGAGGCCATCGCCGAGGGATTGGAGCAGGCGGTCGGGCGAATCCGCAAGATCTCGGACGTCCCGGTGTGCGTCGGTTTCGGCGTATCGACGACCGGATCGAGGCGGCCGCATCACCCGACGAAGCCGTGGAGGCCGCGGCCGCGTTCGTTTCCGCACTCAAGGCGCCACTGCGGCCGGGCGGCTGAGCCATGTGACTCAGGCGGTGAGCTCGCGGTAGAGCGCGCGGACCCGGGCCTCGGTGGCGTCGAGGCTCCCGGAGTTGTCGATCACGTGGTCAGCCAGGGCCTTCTTCTCCTCGATGGGAAGCTGGGCCCGGATGCGGCGCAGCGCTTCGTCGCGGTCGCAGCCGTCGCGTTTCATCTGCCGCTCGATCTGGAGCGCCTCGGGGACGTAGACGAGGACGGTCGCGTCGATGCCCAGCGGGGCGCCGCCACCGCCCGCCGCGCGGCCCTCGAAGAGCAGGGGGATGTCGAGCACGACGAGGGGTGCCCCCGCATCGCGGGCCCGGGAGGTGCGGCGCGCCATTTCGACGCCGACCTTGGGATGCAGGATCGCGCCGAGGCGCGCGCGCGCCTCGGGGTCGCGGAAGGCGATGTCTCCCAGGGCGCCGCGGTCGAGGGCGCCGTCGGCGTGCAGGATGCTCTGCCCGAATGCCAGCGCGAGCTCGGCGAGCACCGGC
This sequence comes from Myxococcota bacterium, assembly GCA_046754165.1. Taxonomy (GTDB): domain Bacteria; phylum Myxococcota_A; class UBA9160; order UBA9160; family SMWR01; genus JAFDEI01. The sequence continues at coordinate 2,108 of JBHHVG010000442.1, read as the reverse complement.
GAACCCGGCTCTTGAAGCTCGTGCACGATGGCGTCGGCGTCGATCACTTCGGCGCCCTGCCGGGCCAACAGCGCGGCGACGGTGCTCTTGCCGGATCCGATGCCCCCGGAGAGGCCGATGATCTTCGTCATCGCGAGAAGAGTTGCACGCGCGGGGCGCGCTTCCAACCCTCTGGGAGGCGGACCCCGATGCCGGAGTCGCACCGCTACTCTTGCGGTGACTCCTCGGCCTCCATGACGCAGTTCTTGCCCGCGGCCTTGGCCTGGTAGAGGGCCCGATCGGCCGCGGCGAAGAAGCGTTTGCGATTGCCGTCATAGAGGGCGATGCCCATGGAGATCGTCGTTCGGGTCGGACGCAGGGAGACGTCGAGGATGAACGAGCTCTCGGCGATCGAGGTTCGGATCTTCTCGGCGAGCTGGCGCGCGCCTTCGAGGTCGGTGTCCGAGGCGAGGACGACGAACTCCTCGCCGCCATAGCGGGCGAGCAGGTCGCTCTCCCGGACGGATTCGTTCATCAGACGGGCGATGCGCCGCAGCAGCTCGTCACCTGCCGCATGCCCGAGACGGTCGTTCAACGCCTTGAAGTCGTCGATGTCGCACAGGATCATCGAGAGCGGCTTCTCGACGCGGTGTACGCGCTTGATTTCCCGGGTCAGATGGTCCTGGAAGAAGCGGTGGTTGTGCAACTTCGTCAGACCATCGGTGATGGAGAGCTGCTCGAGGATCTCGTTCGCCTGTTGGAGCTGGACGTTGCGCTCGAGCAGGGCCGCGTTCGAGGACTCGATCTCGGCCTGGTTTCCGCGCAGCTTGCGCATCATGTCGTTGAAGGTGCGCGTGAGCAATCCGATCTCGTCGTGGGTCATCGGCTCCGGAATCTCGAGATCGAGCTGTCCCTGCGCGATCCGGCGGGCGCCGTCGGAGAGAACCTCGATGGGCTTCACGATCGCCGCCGTGATCTTGTACGCCAGGAAGCTGAACAGCAGGATGATGCACAGGTCGATCACGAAGATCCGTTTGATGACCGAAAGCATCGGCGCGAATACCACGTCGAACGGTGCCTCGACGGCGACGTGCCAGCCCGAGATGCCGAGGTCCGTCGACGTGTGGATCACGTGGATGCCAGCGTCGTTCGTGTAGTCGTGGATCGACATCGTGGCCGCGTCGTGGAGCAGGAGCTCGGGAATCTGTCTCGCCGCGCCGTGTCGCCCGAAGAGGATGCGACCGGTTTCGTCGGTCAGCAGCACCGCGTCCCCGGTTCCCGAGCGCAGGCCGGCCAGCAGGGATTCGATCTCACCCGAGCGCAGGATTCCGACCAGCAGGCCCGGGGTCTCTGTGTCGCCCGGCCGAGGGACGCTCATCGCGGCAGCGCCTCCCGGCACGGCGGACAGCCAGTGGAGCGCGACACCGTGGTCGCCGTCGCTGCGGGCGATGGCGGCCAGGAGATCGTCCTCCCGGCGGCCCGTGGCCGCCCGCACGCCGCCGTCCGGGGCGCGCTCGAACAGATCCTCGAAGTGCGGCGCCGCGGTGAGGCGTTTCGCGAGAGGCGCGTCGCTCGCCGCCGCCTCGTGCAACGCGACCTGCGCTTCTCCGAGCCAGTCCCGGATCGCCGCGCGGGCCCGGGCCCGGGCCGCTGGGAACTGCCGGTCGATGGCGCTGCTCAGGTGCGCGTGGGTCGATTGGATGGAGGTCCAGCTGACGACCATCGCGGTCGCGAAGGTCGACAGGAAGACGAAGAGGATGATCTTGGTGGCGAGGCTGTCGAGGGGCATTCGGCGGCGCCCGCCTCGGGACAGCGACATGCGCGACATGGCCTCCGGCTCCCTGCCTATCGACGCCCAGGAGGCCTCGCTTGAACCGCTTCTGCAGCTGCGCCAAGGCGAAATCGCTCCGGTTTTCGGGCATTTACGCCAGAATCCCCACCCGGGCGACCGGCCGTCCAGGCGATTGCCGGTAACTGCCCGCCATTTCGAGAGAAATGGCCGGCGAGGCCGATTGCGCCCCTCCGGGCCGTTGACTATATTGCGCAAGCATTTTCAGGGGGTTAGCGGGTTTCCAGCGATAGGCTGGTGGCCCGCGGCGAGCGCCCCCGACCTCCGTGCGAAACCCACC
>JBHHVG010000441.1:0-3310 GCA_046754165.1 Myxococcota bacterium | reverse complement strand
TCTGGATCGGCTCGGACCTGGAGCGCTACGTCAATCGTCTCGAACCGTTCGCGATACCGACGCCGTCCGAAGAAGCGCTGGCCATCCACGACGGGAGCTTCGTCGTGGACTTGCACGCCGATACCCTGATGTTCGGCCGCGACCTGCTCGTGCGCGGCGAGGTGGGGCACGTCGACCTGCCGCGACTCCAGGAGGGAGGCGTGGGGCTCCAGTTCTTCACCGCTCCGACCCGGACCCCATTCGGCATCGACATCCACCGCACGCACGCGGACGCCATCGATCTGATGACCGTCGCGACGTTCGCCCAGCGCTCTCCCATGGCATCGATGGGAGCACTCGATCGGGCATTCCACCAGGCCCGGCAGCTCGAAGACGCCATCGCGCGCTCCGACGGTGCGCTCGTCGCGATCCGCTCTCGCGCGGACCTCGACGCCCTGATCGCTCGGCGACGCGATGACCCGACCGTCGTCGGCGCGTTGTTCGGCCTCGAGGGAGCCCACGCACTCGAGGGCAACCCCGACAACTTCGACCGACTCTTCGAGGCCGGTGTGCGGATGATCGGCCTCGCCCACTTCTTCGACAACGAGTTCGCCGGCTCCGCCCACGGCATCGAAAGGGGGGGGCTCACAGCGAAGGGTCGCGATCTCGTCACCCTGATGGAGGAACACGGCGTCATCGTCGATCTGGCACACCTGTCTCCCGCCGCCATCGACGACGTGCTCGCGATGGCGAAGCGGCCGACGCTGATCTCCCACGGCGGCGTGCGCGCAACCTGCGACAACCCGCGCAACCTGTCGGACGAGCACGTGCGCGCCGTCGCCGCCGGAGGCGGGGTGATCGGAATCGGCTTCTTCGAACTCGCCGTCTGCGGCAACAAGCCGCGCCACATCGTGGCGGCCATGCGCCACGTGATCGAGCTGGTAGGCGACGACCATGTCGCGCTGGGGTCGGACTACGACGGCGGCATCACCACGACCTTCGACGCCAGCCAGCTGCGTGGTCTCACCCAGCAGATGATCGACGAAGGCCTCCCCCCGGAGTCGATCCGCAAGATCCTGGGCGCCAACGCCGTGCGCGTCCTGCGGCGCACCCTGCCCCGCCGCTGAGCCGCGCCGCCGAGGCGCCGCCTGCTGCGGAGCTGCCGCCCGCCTGCCGCCCGCCTGCGCAGCACCTGCCGGCTGGTGCGCGCTGCACGCCCGAGACCCGCAGCTCGCTAATGCCGCTGGCGCCGTCTGACGTTAGGAGCGAAGACCCCCTGCGCGCCCGAGCGCGGGGAGCCGTTTGGAAGATCCGCAGGGAGGGATAGACGCGTGGCTGACACCCGTACTCGGAAGCTCGAAACGACACCGGCGAACCTGGGCTTCGGCGACTTCCTCGCCACGCATCGCGCCGCCCTGGTGGTGCTCTCCGGCAACGACCCGGGCAGTGAGTTCGAGCTCGACCAGGCGAAGCTCTCGTTGGGCCGCGGGCCCGGCGTCGATCTGGCCTTCGAGGACTCCTCCATGTCCCGCGAGCACGCAATCTTCGAGTACGCCGACGGCGGCTTTCGCGTGCGCGACCTCGGCAGCACCAACGGCACGCACCAAAACGACGTGTCCGTGAAGACCGCCGACGTGTCCCATGGAGACCGGCTCCGGCTGGGCGACCACGTCTTTCAGTTCCTGCTCGAAGACATCGCGCCAACCCCCAAGACGTACGTCCTGACGGACGTCTAGCGCAGCGGAAGGACGCCGATGGCAGGGCCGTCGCGCAAGACCATCGGCAGCTACGAGGTCGAAGGGGAGCTCGGCCAGGGCGGCATGGGCGTGGTCCATCTGGCCCGGCAGCCGGAACTCGATCGCCACGCGGTGATCAAGGCGCTGCGCCGCAGCCTGTCCGACGACGAGGAGAGCACCGAGCGCTTCCGGCGCGAGGCCCAGGCCGCGGCGGGCATCCACCACCAGAACATCGTCGCGGTGTACGACTGCTTTACGTGGAGGGGCGAGCGCTTCATCGCCCAGGAGTACGTTGCGGGCGCCGACCTCGCGAGCGTTCTCCAGGTCGTCCACCGGCTGTCTCCGCGTGTCGCGGGACTGGTCGCCTTGGAGCTGGCCCGCGGTCTCGAGGAGGTGCACGCCCAGGACGTCGTGCACCGGGACCTGAAGCCCGGCAACGTCTTGCTGGGGCGCCGCGGCGAGTGCAAGATCGCGGATTTCGGAATCGCCCTCGAGCCTCGCAAGACAACGCTCACCCAGGTCGGCCACGCTCTCGGAACCGTCGGATACATGTCGCCCGAGCAGCTGCGCGGCGAGAGACCGGACGCCCGCAGCGACCTGTACTCCTTCGGCGTCGTCCTCTACGAGATGGTGACCGGGGACGTCCCGTACGCGGACGGGGAAGACGACAGCGATGCGGCGCGGCGGCGGCGCATCGAGGCGGGGCGCTACGTGCCACCGCGGAGCCTGGTTCCCGAGGTGCCGCGCGCCCTCGCGCGTCTGATCCGAGACTGCCTGCGACCGAAACCGAAACGCCGGTTGCAGACCGCGACGGATCTGCGCGCTCGCCTGGAGCGCCTGCTGGGCGACCCGTCTCCCGCCGCGTGTCGCGCCGAGATCGCTGGCTGGCTCTGGGAGCGCAAGGTCTTTCGGGCCGGCGAGGAAGAAACCGAGGTCGCGATCCCGCCGGCGCCGCGACGCCCTGCGGGCTGGCGCCGCTTCGGCCTCGGCCTGGCCGCCTGCGCCGCGGTGCTGGCGGGAGCCGGAGCGATCCACGTCGCCGGCGTCGTGCCCCCCGGCGCGAACGCTCCTGCGCGGGTCCGCGTCGAGGCAACCCCGGGGACACTGATCCGCGTCGACGGCGGCGCGGCGTTCGGCACGCCACAGGCCGGATTCCTCGAGCTGCCGCCGGGCCTCCACCACATCGAGTTCAGGCACCCGGAATTCGGTCCGGCCCGACGGGAGATCTCGCTGGCGGCCGGAGAGGAGCGGGTCGTCCACCACGACTATGAGTCGGCGGACGATCGCGGCGGGCCTTCGGAGCCCGCCCCCTGACTTCGGGCGGGCGGATCGAACGCGCACAGAAGGCTCCATCCGGCGAACGCGTGCGGGCGTGATAGGCTTGAGACGGCATGACGGATGTCGGACTCACGCACGTCGCCCTCGAAGTCTCGGACCTCGACGCCAGCATCGCGTTCTACGAGTCCTACGCCGGAATGCACGTGGTGCACCGGCGGCCACAGGTCGTGTGGCTCAGCGACAAGACCCGGCCGTTCGTGATCGTGCTGCTCGAGGTCCCGGAGGTCCGGGCCTGCCTGCGTCCGTTCGCGCACCTG
>JBHHVG010000440.1:0-3316 GCA_046754165.1 Myxococcota bacterium | reverse complement strand
AGTACTCCCAATACACGGCACTGTTCGCGCTCGATCCCAGCGGCGAAATCCTGATCTGGGTGGGAGCCGAGCACGCCCTGCTGCCGGAGTTTCGCAAGGAGCTCGCTGCCATCACGCAACCGACGGTGAGCCCAGCGCACGGCGAGGGTCGGGCCTTCGTCCAAGTGGCGGCGACGCCCGTCGAGGGACCCGGTCGGCTCTCGCTACACGCCCTGATCGAGCTTTCGGCCGTCGAGGCGCTGCTGACGGGTGCGGACGTGTCGACGTCCGGCACCGTGTTCGTCGCCGACCGAGGTGGTCGGATCTTGATGGGCGCTGCCCCCGGAAGCACTGGGCGGTACTCCCGGCCCGCGCCCAGCCCCGACGCAACGGCCGTCGTGACGGACTACACGCGGTCGGACGGCGAGCACGTCATCGGAAGCGCGCGCCGATTCGGGCGGTTTGGTTGGACCATCGCGATCGAGCGGCCCTACGATGAGGCTTTCGCGCCGGTGGTGACGGTGACCCGCGAGCTCCTCGCGTTCAACCTGGCGATCGTGGGCGTCTTCAGCGTGCTTGCCTTCTGGGCGGCGCGGTCCCTGGTGGGTCCGATTCTCGCTCTCTCGGAAGGCGCGCTGCGGATCGCCGGCGGGAACACCGACGTCGAGATTCCCGGGCGGAAGCGGGACGACGAGATCGGCGTACTCACCCGTGCGTTCCACGAGATGATGGTCCGCCTGCGCGGCAATCAGGAGGAGCTCGACGCCCAACGCATCGAGATCGAGGAGGCGAACCACCGGCTGGTCGCCCAGAACCAGGAGCTGCAGCGCGTCAACGAGGTCTTCGAGCAGCTGTCGATCACCGATGATCTGACGAAGCTGCACAACCATCGCTTCTTCCAGGATCATCTGCCCCAGGAGATGAAACGGGCCGATCGGACCGGCGAGCCTCTGTCGCTGATCCTGATCGATATCGACGACTTCAAGAAGCTGAACGACGAGTACGGGCACTCGGTGGGCGACGCGGTGCTGCGGCGGGTCGCTGACGTGATGAGCTCGCAGGTTCGCGATATGGACCTGCTCGCCCGCTACGGCGGAGAAGAGTTCGCGCTGCTCGCCAGCCACACCGACCTCGAAGGAGCGGTGGAGCTCGCCGAAAAGCTCCGGGTGGCGGTCTCGCAGGCCAACTTCTCGCTGGTGGCGCTCGAGGGGCCCACCTCCGTCGGCGTCACGGTGTCGAGTGGCGTCACCACCTACAAGGGCGACGCGCGGGCGTTCTTCAACGAGGCGGACCGGGCCCTCTACCGGGCCAAGGACGCGGGCAAGGATTGTGTGGTGGCGTCGGACGGGTCGGCCCAGCCGTCGCGCAAGAGGGACGCGTGAATCCATCCCACCCGGCCAGAAATCATCTGGATCAGGTACCAATCTCCCTCGCGGCGCACTGGGAACACTGGCGTCGCATGCACCAACACATGGAGAACGCGCTCGTCCGTGGACGGTCCCGAGCGGACGTTCACGCGGCGTCCCCGGACGAACCGGGTGCCCGGCGTGTTGGCGACCCGCGTCGCGACGTGGTTGAGGCCGACGGCGATCTGGCGAGCGCGCGATGCGAAGAAGACGGCCGAACCGATCTGGCCCGACTCCAGCTTCCGCTCGGCTTCCGCCAGCTTCTCCTGGGCCCTGTCGACCTCCCCGCGGTTCCAGGGAACGTTGCGAGATGCGCGTTCGATCTCGATCCGGGCCTCTGCGAGGATCGACACCGCGTCGGCGCGGCCGCTGTCTCCCCGCAGGCCCCGTTCGGTGGCGTCCATCGCCGCCTCGGCTTCGCGCAGATCGGCGCGAAGCGCCTCCACCTCGAGCTCGAGCTGGGTCTTCCGGTCGATTGCGATCGGTGACCGGGCCTCGGCGGCGGCGGTTCGTCCGCCCGCGGCGCGCCAGCTCGGCAACCCCGCCCACGTGCTTTGGGCCTTCTCCGCGACGATGGCGCAGCCGAGGGCGGCCGATGCTGCGATCGCGACGGCTGCGAAGGCGGATGCGCGCCAGCACGCGCGGGGGGTGCCGGAAGGTTCGGAAGTCACGGACAACAAGGCTCCTGGAGACGCGCGGACAGGCCGCTGTCCTTCGTATCGACCGATCGGGCGGGGGCTTGAAGCATCGCGTCAGGCGCCCGCGGCCGGGAATGCGCTCGACTTCGCGGCCTTGGATCATCGCCTGCGCATGGGTGGAGTTCGTCCTGGCGACGCCGTAGGATCCGGAGGTCTGCCCGTCCCGGGCGGAGCCGTTCCGGAGGTCACGTGCGGATCGAGATCCGCTACTGCGGAGTCTGAAACTACCTGCCCGAGGCCACCCGTGTGGCGGCCGAGATCGAGGCGGCGACGGGCATCGCTGCGGAGCTGATCGAGGGCAAGAGCGGCATCTTCGACGTCCGCGTCGAGGGCACCCGGATCTTCTGCAAGCAGGAAGTGGGTCGTTTTCCGAAGCCGGGTGAGGTCAGCGGCCTGATCCAGTCCTAGAGGTGCCGCTCCGCCCACCAGGTTCGCAGGAGCACCAGGAGGCGCTCCGGCGTGTTGCGTTCCGGATCTTCGATCACCTGCTCGGTCAGGTATCGCAGCGCCAGGCCCACGTCGCGTCCCGGCCCACAGCCGAGCGCTGTCATGACGTCCCCACCGTCGATGGCCAGGTCGAAGCGCCGCAGCGCCAACGCGCCGGAACGCCGCACGCGCTCGATGGCGGTGCGCAGCGCGTGCACGGCTTCACGCGCTGTTTCTCCGGCGGCCGTGGCGCCAGCGGCATCGATCTCGGCTTCGCGCAGGGCGAAGAGCCACTCGAGGTCGTCGTCCCCCACGCGGCGGATCAGTCGACGGACCTCGACGTCCCGCTTGGGGTGGACGCTCGCTTCGATCGGGTGGTGTCGAAGCAGGTGGGCGACGTGGCGGGTGGTGCGATGCGGGAAACGCAGCCTGCGGAGGATTCCCTCGGCCGATGTTCCGCGCAGCCATCCCGCCAGTCGAAGATCGAGCTCTCCGGGCAGGGAGGGCACCACGGCCGCGGCATCTGATGCGGTGCCCGGTGCGAGGTCGGCCTCGACACCGGTGTGGCGGAGGAGTTTCAGGCCGCGTGCCGACCCGGTTGCGAGCAGGAGCAGAGCCAGCTCTCGACGAACGCGCTCCCGGGCCACGGCTCCGATCTCCTTGCAGAGCGCGGTCATCGCCGTCGTGACGTCTTCGTCGAGATCGAATTCCAGCGTGGCGGCGAGGCGCGCGGCGCGCAGGATGCGCAGGGGGTCTTCCCGAAAGCGCGCCGAGGCCTTTCCGACGGCTCGCAGGCGCCTTCGGGCG
>JBHHVG010000439.1:0-3325 GCA_046754165.1 Myxococcota bacterium | reverse complement strand
CGTGCTCGGCCGCTGCCTCCGGTCGCTCGGCATCCCGCTGATCGACCGGCAACGCATCGGCTCGGACCCGCTCGCGTACCAGGTCGCCTTTCCCGACGCACGCCTGGAAATGGGCGAGCGCCAGCGCACCTGCGAAGAGCTCGTGACGTGGCGCTTCGCGGACGCCGAAGACGCCGCCGCACTGACACACGAGCTCGCGGAGGCCGCCGCGGCGGAACGCGACGCCATGCTCGAAGCACCGGTGGTGCGCACGCCGAGGCGCCTGAGCCGGGGAGCCGGGCGGCGTCCCGCCGACCTGCTCGCGCCGCCTCCCCGGGTGGGCACCCCGGGCCGACACGCGCGGGGGCTGCCGGCCCGGATCGCCGAAGCGCCGCCCCGCCTGGCCTCTCTCTGCGCCGCCCAGACCCGCGCACTATCGAACCTCGGCGCGTCGGCGCCGTCTCCCGAGGCCCAGGCGCGGCTGCTCGGCCTGTCGTTGGACGGCAGCGCCCTGTTCGCCGGCGGGGAGTGCTGGGTGCGCGCCCTGCTCCGCCGGCGGATCGAGGCACTGTACGGCGAGTTCCGCACGCTTCCCGAGGCGTTCCACCTCGTGAACGTCACGAACCAGCCGGGCGTGGCCCTCGCGGACTCGGGCGAGATCTGGTGCGGCCGGACGCTGATCCTGAACGCCCCGCGGGCCGCTCTCGCCGATGCGATCCGCCAGCACCCGGTTCCCGAGCTTCTCGCCGCGCCGGCTCCGACGCGGCGCCGCCTGTCCCTGCATCTGCGGGCCCGGCGCGCGACCCTGCCCGAGGGCATGTCCAAGCGGGTCATCGTCGTGCGCGACGTCGACGGCCCGATGCAGGGCACGAACGTGATCACGCTGCGCGTCTTTCCCAACACCCGCAGGAACGAGTCGGTCGACCTGGTCGCCTCGTCGGTGGTCGATTTCGACGCGCCCGACCTGCCCGACCGGGAGGCGGAGATCCTCGACGCCGTCCTGGCGCTGATGCCCTTTGCGGGCGACTCGATCCAACGCGTGTCGGCTCCGGTACCGCGCTGGGACAGCGACGACTGGCTCTCGGACCCGCCCTCTGGTGGAAGCTGGCCAGACACCTGCGAGGTCCGCATCTCCTCGAAGCCGCCGACCTGGCTGCTCGACCGCGCCGGCGTCGCGGGCCTCGGCTTCGAGGGCGACGTCCTGCTCGGCTGGCGCGCGGGCGACGCGGTCGCGGCGGACCTGGCCTGACCCTCGAACGACGCGGAGGCAGAGGCGATGGTCGCCGCGCGGAATGAGGATCGGCAGCCGTCGCGGTCGTCCCTGATCCGGCTGCTCGCCTACGCCCGTCCGTTCGCGGCGCTGATCCTGCTGGCCGTCGCCCTGACCGCCGCGCTCGGCGCGGGACGCTACACGCGCGCCTACCTGATGAAGCCGGTCCTCGACGACGTGCTGCTGCCGCAGCAAGCGCTGGCGACGTCCGCAACCGCGCCTGACGGGTTGCGCAGACTCGGCGCTGAAGACCCGGAGAGCGGGGCACCGGCCGGGGCGGTCGACCCGCAGGAGCAGCGGGCCGCCCTCGCGCGCCACATCGAAGCGAGCCTCTATCAGCTGGCAGTGGCGGCGCTCGCCCTGATCGTCGCGCTTCCCCTGCTGCTGCTCGCCCGCTCGTACACCGTCGAGTGGGTGCTCGGCCGCGTGCACATCGACATCATGCGCGACGTCTGCGCCAAGCTCCTCGCGCTTCCGTTGGGATTCCATCACGGCCGGTCGCGCGGCGACGCGGTGGCCCGGACCCTCCTGGACGTGGAGGTCTCCAACCGGGCCGTGAAGCTGCTCTTCGGCGACCTCGTCGAGTCCGTCCTGATGATCGCGATCGGCGGTGTCTTCCTCTTCACGATCTCCTGGCGCCTCGCGCTGATTTCCATGCTGATCGGGCCAGCGCTCTTCGGCGTCATCGCCGCCTTCAGCCGACGCATCAAGGGGAGCGCCCGCAGGCGGCAGGAGAAGGCCGGGGACGTCACGACCCGGCTCATGGAGATCCTCGCCGGCATCAAGGTGATCAAGGCCTTCGGCGCCGAGGCCCAGGAGGACGACGCCTTCCGGCGCGAGACGGGAAAGCTCTTTTGCCGCGGCATGCGGGTGACCCGCCATCGCGTGCTGGCGCGCGGTCTGGTCGAGATGCTGAACAATGCCGTCGCCATCGGCATGCTGCTGCTGGGCGTCACCTTCGTCCTGAACGGACGCTTCGGCCTGACACCGGGCGACCTCGCGGCTTTTGCGCTGGTGTTGTCGACGACCTACCGGCCGGTCCGCTCCCTGGCGAAGGGCTGGGTACAGCTGATGGACGCGGAGCCGTCCGCCGATCGCTTCTTCGCCATCCTCGACACGGCCGAGGACGCCTCGCGCGAGGGGGCCGGCGCCCGCATCACCGGGGTCCGCCACGGCATCGAGTTCCGCGACGTCTGCTTCTCCTATGGTCGGGAGCCCGTGCTCGAGGACGTGAGCTTCCGGATCGCCACAGGTGAGGTCGTCGCGCTGGTGGGACGCACCGGTGCGGGCAAGACGTCGGTCGCGGACCTGCTGATGCGCTTCCACGACCCCGAGGCCGGAAGCATCGCGATCGACGGACAGGACCTGCGTCGGATCGACCGCGACGCCCTGCTGGCACAGGTCGCCGTCGTGACCCAGGAGCCTTTCCTCTTCGACGCCAGCATCCGCGACAACATCCGCTACGGACGAGTCGATGCGAGCGGGGGCGAGATCCTCGCCGCCGCCCGCGCCGCCCACGTGGACGAGTTCGCCCTGGCCCTGCCCGAGGGCTACGACACCGAGGTGGGCGCTGCCGGCGTCCGGCTCTCCGGAGGACAACGCCAACGCATCACCATTGCCCGGGCGCTGCTCCGGAATCCGGCGATCCTGATCTTCGACGAGGCCACGAGCGCTCTCGACGCGAAGAGCGAGGCGCTGGTCCAGGACGCCATCGAATCGCTGCTGGGCGGACGAACCGTCCTGTTGATCGCCCACCGCCTCGCCACCCTGCGGCGCGCCGACCGGATCGTGGTGCTCGAGTCCGGGCGCGTCAGCCAGGCGGGCACGCACGACGAGCTGCTGCGGACCGACGGTCTCTACCGGGAGCTGTTCGACCTCGAGGCGGTGTCCCCGCCGTTCCATTGACGGGCAGAACGGCGTCCTGGACGATCCGTCGCCGATGCAGCCCTGCCGAAGGCGCTTCTCGATCGAGCGATCGGTAGAAGTCGGCCACGTCCGCCGCGAGGCCATCCGCCGCGAAGTGTCGCTCGGCGCGCGCCCGGGCGGCGGCGCCGATCGCCGCGCGAAGCTGCGGGT
>JBHHVG010000438.1:0-3352 GCA_046754165.1 Myxococcota bacterium | reverse complement strand
AGCGCTCGCCGATCGCGATCATGTGGGTGAGCATGGGCGGGAACTGTCCGCTGGCCGCAAGCGGCTGGGCGATGGAGGCGCCCTCGGTGATGCTTTCGCGGGCTTTGTCCAGGGCGTCTTCCAGCACCGCATTATTGACGATGTTCCGGACGATTTCGAGCGCGCGAATGAGCGGGAGCCCGCTTGCCAGGAGTGTCGCCAGCGTCTTGGAGAACCGCGCCACGGCGACGATGCGGACGAGGCGGCCCGCGCCGGGCACCTTGAGGACAAAGGCATCCCAGACGGGCCGGCCGGCGGGGCCGTCCTTCCAGCGCCGGAATAGCAGGACGGTGAGCGCGATGACAATCGCCACCGCCCACCACCATTCGGCCATGAAATCCGAAACGCGGATGAGCAGGACCGTCGCGAGGGGCAGCGGCTGGTTCAGGGTCTTGAAAATCTCCGTGAGCTTCGGGACCACGAAGGTGACCAGCACGCCGATGAAAATGACGGCCACCACCGACATCACCATGGGGTAGACCGTGGCGGCTGAGATCTTGTTCCTGAGCCGCACCTGGCTTTCGAGGTAGTCGGCGAGCCGGTCCAGAACGATCTCGAGCGCGCCGCCGGCTTCGCCCGCCCGGACCATGTTCACGTAGAGCGTCGAGAAGATTCCCGAATGCTGCGCCATGGCATCGGCGAGCGAGGCGCCTTCATTCACGTTCTGGCGTATCTGGCCCACCGCGACCTTGAGCTTGGGGTTCTCGACCTGATCGATCAGCGCGGTGAGCGCTTCCACGAGCGGGATGCCGGCGCCCACGAGCGTGGAGAGCTGGCGGGTGACCACCGACTTCTCCTCTTCGCTCACGCGCCCGAAGATCTGCCTGAAGGAGAACTGCTTGCGGAGGGTTTCGCCGAGGATCGCGCCGCGGGCCAGGCCGGGCACCCGCTGCTGTTCCTCCGCCAGATCGGTGGTGAAGATGCCGGACTTGCGCAGCTTCAGCCGGGCGAGCTTGGGGGTGTCGGCGTCGATGATGCCCTGGGTGCTCTTCCCGCCGGCATCAAGCCCTTTGTAGACGAAAACTGCCATGATCTGTCGGTTGCACCTCGCGCTGCGATCGTTGCGGCCCTCCCGGCAGTGCGGGGGGCGGGGTCCGCCGGCCTAGAGGTTGATCTCGTCTTCCGTCGTCACCCGCAGAACTTCCTCGGTGGTCGTCAGCCCGGCCAGCACGCGCCGCGCGCCGTCCATCCGCAGGGTGTGCATGCCGTTCTCGAGGGCCGCCTGCTTGATGGTGCCGGAGTCGGCGTTTTTCAGCATGAGCCGCCGGATGTGGTCATCCACGAGCAGGACTTCGTAAATGGCGGATCGCCCGGCGTAGCCGGTGTTCAGGCAGCGCTCGCACCCCTTCGCGCGCGGCACCATGCCGTTTCCGGCGGCTGCGGCGCTGATACCGAGCTGCTGCAGTTCGAGGGCGGTCAGCTGCGATCGCTCAGCGCAGCTCTGGCAGACCAGGCGGACGAGGCGCTGGGCGTAGATGGCCACCAGCGAGCTGGCCGCGAGGAACGGCTCGATCCCCATGTCGATGAGCCGCGTGACCGCGCCCGAGGCATCGTTGGTGTGAAGCGTGCTGAACACAAGGTGTCCGGTGAGCGACGCCTGGATGGCGATTTCCGCGGTCTCGAGATCGCGCGTCTCGCCCACCAGAATGACGTCCGGGTCCTGCCGCAGAATGGATCGGAGCGCGCTCGCGAAGGTCAGCTCGATCTTGGGGTTTACCTGGATCTGGCCGATTCCCTCCAGCTGGTACTCCACCGGATCCTCGACCGTGATGATGTTCTTGTCCGGCGTGTTGATCGTCTGGAGCGCGGCGTAGAGCGTCGTGGTCTTGCCGCTTCCGGTGGGTCCCGTGACCAGAATGATCCCGTGGCTTCTCCGGATGAGCTTGTCGGTCGTTTCGAGCTGCTCGGGCGTGAGGCCGATTTGCGACAGATCCAGCATCACGTTCGAGCGGTCGAGGAGCCGCATCACGATACGCTCCCCGAAACTGGTCGGGATCGTGGAGAGGCGGATGTCGATGTCGCGCCCGGCGATCTTGATGCGAATGCGGCCGTCCTGGGGAAGGCGTTTTTCGGCGATGTTCAGCCGCCCCATGATCTTGACCCGCGATGTGATGCTGGACTGGAGGCGCTTGGGGGGCCGGAGCACTTCGTAGAGGATTCCGTCGATGCGGTTTCGCACCACGAGGTCTTTCTCGAAGGGCTCGATGTGGACGTCGCTCGCCCGATCCTTCACCGCCTGGTAGAGGAGCGAGTTGACCAGGCGGATAATCGGGGCTTCGTCGGCCGAGTCGAGGAGATCCTGGGGCTCCTCCAGCTCGACCTCCGACAGGGCGAGGCTTTCGCTGCCCTCGAGATCCTCGATCGCTTCCTGGGTCGCGCCCGATTCGCGCTCGTAGACGAGGTTGATGGCGTCGACGATCGTCGCCGGCTTCGCGAGCACGACCTCGACGTCCGCGCGGAGCAGCATGCGCACGTCGTCCAGCGCGTAGAAGTCGAGCGGGTCGGCCACCGCGACGGTGGCCGTGCCGTCGCGCTCGCGCAGGGGAATGAGCGTGTACTGCCGGGCGAAGTTGATGGGGATGCGCGCGACGAGGGCGGTGTCGATTTCCTCGGCGGAGATCTTGGGGAGGTAGCGAAGCTCCATCTGCTCGGCGAGGGCCTGAAGAAGGTCGTCTTCCGTGATGACCTTCATGTCGACCAGGATCTCGCCCAGGCGCCCGCCCTTTTCGAGCTGGGTCTGCCGGGCCGCCTCGATCTGCTCGTCGGTCAGGCCCGCGCGGGCCTTCAGGATTTGCGCGAGAGGTTGTCTGGTCGGTCCCACATCAGACTCGCATCGGGGGCCCGCGCCGGGAGGGCCGGTTGGGGGTCATCCGGAAGACGCGCTCAGGGTTCGAGATTCACGACGAAGGGCACGGCGCCCTCGTCGCGGTAATCCTTCGCGAGCTTCGACGCGACCCGGCTCGCGTCGTCATCGGATTTGAACCGCCCCACCCGGACCCGGTGCAGGACGCCTCCCTCCTCGGTTACGGCCGACGTGAGGAAAACGTCGTAGCGCTTGCCCCGGAGCTTCTCCGCCAGGGTTTCCGCGCGGGCGCGTTCCGAGAACGCCGCCACCTGGACGGTGAAGTTTCCGCCGTCCGACGGGGGCGGGGGCGGCGGTTCGGGGGCCACGGCCGCGACTTTCGCTTGCTGCTGCGAAGCGGGGACAGCGCCCTCCGCGAGCACCTGCGACGTCACGTCGGCGCCCCCGGGGCCCCGGGCCTCCGGCGCGGGGCCGCCGATGATCTCCTCCGTGCGTCCCGGGGTGGCCCGG
>JBHHVG010000437.1:0-3352 GCA_046754165.1 Myxococcota bacterium | reverse complement strand
CGCGCGCGGCCGCCGGCGAGCTGCTCGTCGAGGCGGTCGCCTCCCCCCAGTCGGGCATCGACGCCGCCCTCGCAGGCGCCGGCGCCGGCGCGCGCATCGCCGTGCTGCCCCAGGGCCCCTACGTTCTCGCGACGGTCCGCGGCGCCCTGCGCCCGTTGGGCGGCCCGGCGGCGTGACCCCTCAGCACGCGCCCGCGGCGGCGCAGCCGCGGGAGCGGCGTGTGGGGCGCTCCTGGAGGTCGAGCAGATCCCCGACGGTCTCGATCCCCTCGCGCTCGCGCGCGCGCGCGACCAGCTCGATCCAGATCGACGCCGTGGCGCGGGCGTCGCCCAGCGCACGATGCCGGGCCCGGTTCGGTACGCCGAAGTGGGCGCAGACGGCGTCGAGGTTGGTACGGCCCAGCTCGGGAACCACGCGGCGGGCGACCCGCTGGCTGCAGAAGACCGGGACGCACAAGGGCGGCAGCTTCTCGTCGGCCAGGGCCCGGGCGACGAAGCCGGCGTCGAAGCGGGCGTTGTGGGCCACGAACGGAGCCGGCCCCGTGCGCCCGAACCAGCTGCGGAAGCCCCGCATGGCGGTCTGCAGGCCCGGCGCGTCCGCCAGCATGGCGTCGTCGATGCCGGTGAGATCCGCAATCGCCCGAGAGATCGGCTGCGGCGCTCGGACCAGCGTATGGAAATGCCCGGCGGCGCGGAGGGAGGACACCCGCACCGCGCCGATTTCGAGAATCCGGCAACGGTCAGGCGCCAGACCCGTGGTCTCGAGGTCGACGACGACGAACTCGGAACGCGCGAGCGGTACGTCGGCGACGACGGCCTCCTCCGGCGGCCGCAGATGACGCGCCTCCAGGCGCTCCGGCAGCGCGCCTTCGGGCCGGCCCAGCGCGGCCGCCACGACCCGGCGAGCGAGTGACGCTGCGGGCGGATCTCGGAGAGCGAGCAGGCCCTGAGCCAATTCGCCCAGTCCGATCGACGCGCGACTGGCGCGCAGGCGGTCGAGGGAGCGGCGCAGGGTGTCGGGTGTCTGGGTGAACACGACCGTCCGCGAGATCCGTGCACAAGCTTGCTGGGGGGGCCGCCGATAGTATCACACGACATGCAGGAGGTGCCGTGACAGGCGCGTTGCACTTGCGTATTTTGGACGTTCCGTGAAACAGTTCGCCCTCGCCGCCCTCTGTGCCGGCATCTCACTCGCGGTCGCGCTCCCGGCCACGGCCGCCCCGAAGGGGCCGGCGGTCGTGCGTCCATCGTTCGACCTCGGCGGCCACGCGTCCTCCGGCGGAACGGCCTTCTTCATCCGCGTCGACAATCCGATCGGCTTCGCCGCAGTCGGCACCGCACACGGGTTCGACCTCGATCTCCTGACCCAAGCGGATCACGTGCAGTTCGACCTGGGGCACACGGCCCGCCGCGTGGCGCTCTCGCGCCGCCTGCTGGTGCCGCCGGGACGCTCGTTCTTGACCCCCGGCGCGGTGCTGCGCGACGACTTCAACATCTACGCCCTGGAGGAGGCACCGCAGGGGGCGCGCGTCCTCGAGCTCTCGTCCCGCAGCGATCTCACCCTGGGTGCGCGCATCCGGATTCTCGGCATCCCGCAGACCGCCAACGAGGACGAGTCCGAGGTGTTCGGGCGCGTCGCCGAGCTGTCGCGAACCCACATCGAGGTGGACCTCGACATCCCCTTCGACCTGCGGGGCTGGGGCGGCGCCCCCTGCATCGACCCACGAGACGGCAAGGTGGTGGGCATCCTCCAGGCGAGCTCGTCCCAGGGCTCGATCGCGCGCGTGAGCCTGGGGCCGATCTCCGGGGTCCGCGACGCCCTGAACAAGATGCTCGACGACGGCGCCGGCCTCCCCTTCGCGCGCTTCGCCGGCGAGGCCGAGAGCCGCCTCGCGACGCGGCCGGCGCGCAGACGGCGCTCCCCGCGGAAGGCCCGCAACATCCCGACGCGCTCCGGCCCGCTGTTGGCCCAGCAGGAGCAGGCCGGCACGAACGTCCACCTCGAAGTCGACTTCCCCCAGGACGGCGCCACCATCCGCGACTCGCTCTGCGGCGCGTTCATCTCCGGGCGGGCCCTGGCCCACCACGGCGAGCTGCGCCGCTTCGACGTCATGATCGTGATCGACACCTCGCAATCGACCGCCGACCTGACCGGCTCGGACATCAACGGCAACGGCATCGTCGGTCGGCCCCGGCTCGGCAAGATCGACTCGATCTTCGCCGTCGGCAGCACGGATCCGGGCGACTCGATCCTCTCCGCCGAGGTGGCCGCCGCCCGCCAGCTCCTGCGCGGCCTCGACCCGCGCAGCACCCGGGTCGGCGTCGTCCGCTTCGCCGGAGAGCCCCCGGGCTCCGGCGGCAGCATCTTCAGCCGCGGCCCGCGATCGCCGGCCATCACCCTCGAGCCGCTCACCGACGACTACGCGCGCATCGAGATGGCGCTCAACAACCTGCTCCTCCACGATCCGGCGGGCAACACCCACATCGCCGCCGGCGTCGACCAGGCGACGGTGGAGCTGACCGGCCTGCCCGGCTCGCTGTCGACCAAGGACGAAGACAGCGAGAAGGTCGTGTTCTTCTTCACCGACGGCCAGCCTACGCTTCCCTACGGCCCGTCGTTCGGCTCCGACAACGTGCGGGCGGTGCTGCGGGCCGCGAACCGCGCCCAGCGCATGGGGGTGCGCATCCACTCGTTCGCGATCGGGCCGGACGCGCTCGAGGGGCCGATCGCGACGATCGAGATGGCCAGCCGCACCGGCGGCTACTTCACACCGGTCCGGCACCCCGGCGACCTGGTGGATGTCGTCGACGACGTGAGCTTCGCCAATCTGAGTGATGTCCGCGTGCACAACCGCACCACCGACAAGGACGCCGACCCCTTTCGGACCACGGCGGACGGGACGTGGGGCGGCTTCATCAAGCTCGAGCCGGGCAAGAACCTCGTCGAGATCATGGCCCGGGCGGACGACGGCACCGAGGCCAAGACGACCCTGGCACTGGTCTTCGAGCCCGAGGCGCCAGAGCAAGACGTTCCCCGCGACCTGATGGTCCAGCGAAACCGGCTGCTCGAGGACTGCCTCGTCAACCTCAAGCGGGTGCGCATGGTGGCGGAGGAGGAGCGCAACCAGCAGATCCGCCGCGAGCTCAAGATCGAGATCGAGCGCGAGCGCCAGAAGGCGCGCCGGCGCGCCGAGGAGCAGCGCAAGGAGCTGCAGCTCGGCGTCGAAGAAGACCCCTCCCCCTGACCGCCGCCTGCGGCAGAGAGGGGCCGCCTGGACGCCCGAGGAAACCTCGGCGTCCGCCGCGCGCGGCGGGGCTCTCGATTGCTCGGGCTTCTGCGGGGGATCGACGGC
>JBHHVG010000436.1:0-3362 GCA_046754165.1 Myxococcota bacterium | reverse complement strand
GACTGGTCGAACATCCGGCTCGGAAACCTTCTCAACGTTCGCGTGATCTGCAACAATCCGTTCGAGACGGACATCGAGAAGGTCGCCGAGCTCGTGCGGACCATCCAGAAGACCAATCTGCGCAAGACGAGCCTCTCCAAGCTCGTCATCCAGTCCTGAGTTGGGAGACGTCAACGCACCGCAGCCGCGCCTGGTGAGCGTGGGGGGCGATTCGGCGTCCCCCGCGGCCGAGCCGGCGGACACGGCCCCGCGGGAAGCCTCGGACGGGAAGCGCAGCGGCAGCAGCTGGGTGCTGGGAGTGCTTCTCGCCGCCGCCATCGCCGCCGCGGTGGTGCAGGGAGTGCGCCTGCAGGCGCTCGAGGGGCAGAACCGGGCCCTCGCCGGGGAGCTCTCCACCGCCCGGGCCGCCCTCGATGCCTACGCCAATCGCTTCGCGGAGGTCCGGACGTCCGTGGAGCGCCTTCAGGCCCAGTTCGGCCGGCTCGACACGCTGGTGAGCGCCGACCCGCTCGAGGCGGTTCCCGAGCCGCCGCCGCCGGCCACCGACGGGGCGGTCGACTAGGAGCCCGCGCCGAGGCCCGCCCGGGAAGTCCGGCCGGACGCGGCGCGTTCGACGCGGCCGCTATTCAATTTCTACAGCCCGCTGCCGATACGCAGGAGAACCGCGCAACCGCGATCGGAAGGGCTGCCCATGTTCCTGAAAGCCATCGCGGGAGTCTTCTCCCACGATCTCGCCATCGACCTCGGAACCGCGAATACGCTGGTCTACGTGTACGGCAAGGGGCTCGTCTGCTCCGAGCCGAGCGTCGTCGCGGTGACCTCGGACACGACCGGTCGGGGAGAGCGTGTGCTGGCCGTCGGCCACGAGGCCAAGGAGATGCTCGGGCGCACGCCCGGTGACATCCGCGCGATCCGGCCGATCAAGGACGGCGTGATCGCGGACTTCGAGATCACCGAGGCCATGCTCCGCTACTTCATCCAGCGCGCGCACAACCGCGGCAAGCTCGTGCGGCCGCGCATCGTGATATGCGTTCCGCCCTGCATCACGAGCGTCGAGAAGCGCGCGGTTCGCGAATCCGCGCTGTCCGCCGGCGCCCGAGAAGTCTACCTGATCGAGGAGCCGATGGCGGCGGCGATCGGCGCCGGGCTCGATGTGACTGCACCGACGGGAAACATGGTGGTGGACATCGGCGGCGGGACCACAGACGTGGCCGTGATCTCACTGTCCGGAATCGTGACATCCAAATCGATCCGCTGCGGCGGCGACAAGATGGACGAAGCGATCATCAACTATGTCAAGCGGAAGTACAACATGCTCGTCGGTGAGCGCAGCGCCGAGAAGATCAAGCTGACGATCGGAACCGCAGCGCCGGATTCGAAGACCGAGACGATGGACATCAAGGGCCGCGACCTGGTCGCCGGGATTCCGAAGGTCGTGAGCGCTTCGAGCGACGAGATCCGCGAAGCGTTGGTGGAGCCGATCAGCGCTATCGTCGAGACGGTGCACCTCACCCTGGAGAAGACGCCTCCGGAGCTCGCTGCGGACATCGTCGACCGCGGAATCATGCTCGTCGGCGGCGGCTCGCTGCTGCGCGACCTCGACGTGGTGCTTCGCCAGGAGACCAAGCTTCCGATCCTGCGCAGCGACGACCCGTTCACCGCGGTCGTCCACGGCGCCGGCAAGGTCCTCGACAACATCGGGCTGCTCAAGGACGTCGCCCTCGCCTGATCTGCTGCCATATCAGTCGCGGGACGCGAGAACCTGTCGACACCCGAGCACAGGCCCGCGCCAAGAACGTACCACGCGTGAGATGCGCCGGGGTCTCCTCGAGCGTCCGGGCGACCCCTCTCGGCCTCCGGCGGTGTGCCGCTTTCGCCTCGCGAAACAACGCGCTCCGATTGGGACGCCGGGTATTTCGAAGCTTCTGGCCCGTGGGATCACCACCGCCTCCGGCCGGAAGGAGTCCACCAGCCGCTACCGAAGACTGAGCCTACCGCGCGTGTGGCCTCGGCCGAACTGGGTCCCCGCTCTCCGGTTCGCCGACTCCGTAACGGCGAACAGGTCTTCGGGTGGCGCAGTCAGTCTGGCGCGACCGCGGCGAAGGCGAGCTGCATCACCTTGTCCATCTCCCCCTCGGCGTCGATGCGGCCGTCGAGGAACGCGTCCTGTGGATCGAGGCGGCCGTGGCGCAACAGGGCGTACGCCTCCGCGTCCACGCGGATCGTCGCGTGGGGCTGCGCCGGGCGCTGGCCGGCACCGAACTGCGTGAGCAGGACGAAGCCTCCCTCGCCGGTGACTTCGAAGCGGATCAACCCGTCGACGGCCTCCATGTCGCGTACGCGCTTGCGGGTGAGCTTCAGGTCGCCACCGAGACCAGCCATCGCGCCGAGCAGCGCCGTGAGGGATTCGCCTGTCTCGCCCACGAGACCCGCGAAGGACGCCGCATCCTGGATCACCGTCAGGAACGGGGGGTGCGCCGGCGTCGCCGCCACGGCCATTACCCCGTCGGTGATGTCGAGGAAGACGCGCGTGGGCGGATCGCCGGCGACCTCTACGCAGATCGTCGCGTTCACGGCCCGCATGGCGTCGAACACCGCGCGCCCGGCTTCACCCAGGGCGCGCTGCGCCTCCAGCATGCGATTGAAGTCGTCGGGGATCTTGCGCGTGTAGAAGGCCTGCGGGTCCGGGCGGTCGTCGACGCTCATGGCGAGCGCCGCTTCTGGTACTCGTTGACCGCGAGCTGGTGCTCTCGGTAGGTGTTCGAGAAGCGGTGGGTGCCGTCGTTGCGGGAGACGAAGTAGAGGTACCCGACGTCCGCCGGATGCAGCACCGCCTCGAGCGACCCGCGGCCCGGGTTGGCGATGGGGCCCGGTGGAAGACCGGGGATGCGGTAGGTGTTGTAGGGGTTGTCCGGATTCTCGAGGTCCCGACGCCGCAGGTTGCCGTCGAAGTCCGGCATGCCATAGATGACGGTCGGGTCGGTCTCGAGACGCATGCCGCGCTCCAGGCGGTTGAGGAAGACCGCGGCGATCAGCGGCCGCTCCCGCTCCACCCCGGTCTCCTTCTCGACGATCGAGGCGAGGATCACCACCTCGCGCATGGATCGCGATTTCGAGGAGGTCCCGGCCACGAGCTCTTTCCATACCGTCCGAAACTGATCCAGGAAGATCCGGGCGATCTCGCCGGGCGACAGGCCGCGGGGCAGCCGGTAGGTCTCCGGGAAGAGGTAGCCTTCGAGGCTGTCCCCCTCGATCCCGAGCGCCGCCACGTTCGCCGGATCGCGAACCCAGCCGAGGAAGGCCTCCGCGTCTCCCAGCCCCGCGTCCTCGATGCGCTGTGCGACCATGGCCGCCGTGAAGCC
>JBHHVG010000435.1:0-3369 GCA_046754165.1 Myxococcota bacterium | reverse complement strand
CCGGTCGATTAGGAGCGCGTCACAGGAGCTCCAGTCCCGGAGCGGAGACGGCCGGATTGGACTTGAACGAGATTCTCAAGATCGCCCTCAAGGGCGGCTCCTCGGACATCCATCTGAAGCCGGGTCTGCCCCCGATGTTCCGGGTGGATGGCGCCCTGGTCCCGCTCAAGAACGGCGACCGCCTGGCTCCCGACGACCTCCAGACGATCGCCTTCGGGATCATGACGCCGATCCAGAAGGCCCGTTTCGACGAAACCCGGGAGGTCGACCTGGCCTACGGCATCGCCGGACTCGGCCGCTTTCGCGTCAACGTCTTCCAGCAGCGCGGATCCGTCGGGATCGTATTCCGGGTCATTCCCTTCGGCGTCAAGACCATCGAGTCCCTGCATCTGCCCAAGGTCATCGAGAACATCGCCATGGATCAGCGCGGGCTCGTGCTCGTCACGGGCACCACGGGCTCGGGCAAGTCGACGTCACTAGCCGCGATGATCGACTACATCAACAGCAACCGGACCTGTCACATCATGACGATCGAGGACCCGATCGAGTTCCTGATCCGGGACCGCCGCTCGATCGTCAACCAGCGCGAGATCGGCGTCGACACCCAGAGCTTCGCCAACGCACTGCGCGCCGCGCTGCGACAGGATCCGGATGTGATCCTCGTCGGTGAGATGCGCGATTTCGAGACGATCGAGACCGCGCTCACCGCAGCGGAGACCGGCCACCTGGTCATGAGCACGCTGCACACCCTGGACGCCACCGAGACGATCAACCGCATCATCTCGGTCTTTCCGCCGTACCAGCAGAAGCAGGTGCGGCTCCAGCTCGCGGCGATCCTCAAGGCCGTGATCTCGCAGCGCCTGGTACCGCGGGCCGACGGCAAGGGCCGCGTCCCGGCGCTCGAGGTGCTGATCTCGACGGCGCGCGTGCGTGAGTGCATCGCGGACAAGGAGCGCACCAAGGAGATCCACGACGCCATCGCCAAGGGCTTCACGACCTACGGCATGCAGACCTTCGACCAGTCCCTGATGCAGCACGTGAAATCGGGCCTGGTGACGTACGACGAGGCCCTGCGCCACGTATCGAACCCGGACGACTTCGCGCTGCGTTTCCGCGGCATCGCCTCGACCTCCGACGGCACCTGGGATGACTTCGAGACCAACGACGACGAAGAGAAGCCCGCCGATCTGCTCGATCCGGAGCCCGAGAAAGAAACCGCCGACGACGCGGACCCCGACTTCATCCAGCGCTTCTAGATCCGTTCCGCCGCCGCCCGCGTCGCCGAGCAGCGGAGACGTTCGCGCCGGGCCCCAGTGCGCCCGTCCACGAGCGCCGCGCGGCGAGCCCACGCCGCGCTTCGGCGGGGGGTTCGGGTATATTTCGGGCTCCACCCCCGACAGGTCTGCCCGGAGGCCCCATGGCGCGGAGCGCTGCCGAGATTCGACGCACCTTTCTCCGCTTCTTCGAGGAGCGCGGGCATCGCCCTGTCGCGAGCGCGTCACTGGTGCCGGAGTCGGATCCGACCCTGCTGTTCACGAACGCGGGAATGGTGCCATTCAAGGGCGTGTTCGTGGGAGAGGACGTGCGCGATTACGTGCGCGCCGCCAGCTCGCAGAAGTGCATGCGGGTGTCTGGAAAGCACAACGATCTCGAGAACGTCGGCCGCACACCACGGCACCACACCTTCTTCGAGATGCTCGGCAACTTCTCCTTCGGCGATTACTTCAAGCGCGAAGCCATCGAGTACGCCTGGGAGCTGGTTACCGGGGAGTTCGGGATCGATCCATCGCGTCTGGTGGCAACCGTGTTCCGCGAAGACGACGAGTCCCACGCGCTGTGGCGGGAGTTGATCGGTCTCCCCGAAGACAAGGTCCTTCGCCTCGATGAGGCCGAGAACTTCTGGTCGATGGGGGACACCGGGCCCTGCGGCCCGTGCTCGGAGATCCACGTCGATTTCGGCGTGAACGCCGCCTGCACCAGCGCCGTGTGCGATCCGTCCTGCGGCTGCGGGCGCTGGCTCGAGATCTGGAACCTGGTGTTCATGCAGTTCGAGCGCGACGCCTCCGGGAACCTGGAGAAGCTCCCGAAGCCGTCGATCGACACCGGCGCCGGCCTCGAGCGCCTGGCGGCGGTGATCCAGGGAGTCTCTTCGAACTACGACACGGACCTCTTTCGGGGGATTCTCGAGCGGGCCCAGGAGCTGTCCGGCGTCCGGCGCGGCGCAAGCGACGAGAGCGACGTGTCCCTGAACGTCGTCGCGGACCACGCGCGCGCGGTGACCTTCCTGATCGGAGACGGCGTGCTCCCCGCAAGCGAGGGCCGCGGTTACGTGCTGCGCCGCATCCTGCGCCGGGCGGCGCGCCACGGCGTGCTGCTCGGTGTCGAGAATCCCTTCCTCTTCCGGGTGGCCGACGCAGTCATCGACGAGATGTCCGGCGCCTATCCCGAGCTGGCGGAACGCCGTGACTACATCACCTCCCGCATCGAGCGCGAAGAGGCCCGCTTCCTCGAGACCCTGTCCAATGGGCTCACGCTCCTCGAGGGCCAGATCGCCGACCTGAAGCGGGAGGGAGCGAAGAGCCTGTCTGGCGACGCGGTCTTCATGCTCTACGACACCTTCGGGTTTCCGGTCGATCTCACCTCGGACATCCTGCGCGGTCACGGCATCGGTCTCGACCGGAAGGGCTTCGACGCAGCCATGCAGGTGCAGCGCGAGCGAGCGCGCGCCGCCTGGAAGGGCAGCGGTGACGCCGCCGTCGATGCGGTGTACGCCAGGATCGCGGTGGATCTCTCGACGAGCTTCGTCGGCTACGAGCAACCGCGTGTCGAGACCACGGTTCGCGCCCTGATCGTCGGTGGGGAGAGTCGTGACGTCGCCCGAGAAGGAGACGAGGTCGAAGTCGTCGTCGACGAGACTCCTTTCTATGCCGAGAGCGGCGGCCAGGTGGGCGATCGCGGCGAACTCCGCACCGATGCCGGCCGCGTCGTGATCGACGACACCCAGCGGCCGGCGGGAGAGCTGTGCGTGCACCGCGGCCGCGTGGTCGAGGGCGAAGTGCGCGTAGACAGCCCGGCGGAGCTCGCGATCGACACCCAGGCGCGCGCGGCGACGGTGCGCAACCACTCGGGCACCCACCTGCTGCACGCGGCTCTGCGACAGGTCCTGGGCGTCCAGGCCATGCAGAAGGGCTCGCTCGTCGGTCCCGACCGCCTGCGCTTCGACTTTACCCACGATTCGCCGCTGTCCAGGGAGGAGATCGAGCGCATCGAAGACCTGGTGAACGAGTGGATCGAGGCGAACGTCGCCGGCCGCACGCGCGAGATGCCCTACGCAGATGCGATCGAGGCCGGCGCGATCGCGATCTTCGA
>JBHHVG010000434.1:0-3371 GCA_046754165.1 Myxococcota bacterium | reverse complement strand
GGAGGTCAAGCTCCGGCCCCGCACCGATGACCACGACCTGGACTTCAAGCTGAAGAACGCCCGCAGGTTTCTGACCGACGGGGACAAGGTGAAGGTCACGGTGATGTATCGCGGACGAGAGATGGTTCACCGCCAGCTGGGACGCGAGCAACTGAACAAGGTCGTGGAGCTGCTCGGGCCCATCGCGACGGTCGAGAATCCTCCTCGGATGGAGGGGCGCTTCTTGTCGATGATCCTGGTGCCGAACCGGGAGGGCATCGCGGAGATGCAGAAGCAGGAGGCAGAGGCGAAGGCGGCCGAGGCGGCCGATGGGATCGATACGACCGAGGAGGCGGAGGAAACGGCTTCCGCGGAAGGAGTGTGACGTGCCGAAGATGAAGACCCACCGTGGCGCTGCAAAGCGCTTCAAGAAGACGGGCACTGGAAAATTCGTGAGGAATCGCGCGAACAAGCAGCACATCCTCACCAAGAAGGATCCGAAGCGAAAGCGACAGCTGCGCAACGACGCCATCGTCACGCCTGCGGACGAGAAGCGAATCAAGCAGCTGCTGCCCCATCTCTAGCCGCAGCACGAAGGGAGAATCACCATGCCGCGAGTGAAACGCGGCGTCACCTCGAAACGACGCCACAATCGCATTCTCAAGCAGGCGAAGGGCTACTACGGTGGCCGCAAGAACCTGATCAAGACCGCTCGCGAGGCGGTGGAAAAGGGCTGGAAGTACGCCTACCGCGACCGCAAGCAGCGCAAGCGGGTCTTTCGCTCTCTCTGGATCACCCGCATCAACGCAGCCGCCCGCGAGCACGGCCTGTCGTACAGCCGCCTCATGGACGGCCTGAAGCAGGCGGACGTCGAGATCGATCGCAAGGTGCTCGCGCAGCTCGCGATCTCCGACCCGAAGGCCTTCGGCGAGCTCGCCGAGCTGGCGAAGTCCAAGGCGGCCTAGGCGGACCGCCGCGCATGACGGCGGAAGCGACAGATCTCGAGGCCCTCGAAGGCCGCGCGCGCGAGGAGATCGCCGCGGCACCGGACGCCCAGGCGTTGACGGCGGTGCGCGCGCACTACCTCGGCAAGAAGGGGTCCGTGGCGGAGCTGCTGCGGAGCATCGGCGGCCTCGCGCCGTCCGATCGGGCGGCGGTGGGGCAGGCGGCGAACGCCACCAAGCAACGCATCGAGACGGCAGTCGCAGCGCGCCGCGACGCCCTGCTGCGTGCCCGGCGCGAGCAGTCGCTCGCGAGCCAGCGGCTGGACGTGACCCTGCCCGGGGCCGCGCGGGCGCCGGGACACCTCCATCCGATCACGCGGGTGACCCGCGACATGGTCCAGTTCTTCTCGTCGATGGGCTTCTCGATCGAGGAGGGGCCGGAGATCGAGACCGAATACAACAACTTCGAGGCGCTCAACATCCCCGCGGACCATCCGGCCCGGGATGAGCAGGACACCTTCTACCTCGACGATGGTCACCTGCTGCGGACCCACACGTCGAACGTGCAGATTCGCGTCATGACCGGACGCGTGCCTCCCTTCCGGTTCATCGCTCCCGGCCGCGTCTACCGACACGACCTGAGCCCGCGCCACAGCCCGATGTTCCACCAGATCGAGGGCTTCCTCGTCGATGAACGCGTCACCTTCGGAGACCTCAAGGGGCTGCTCTACGCCTTCGGCCGCCACCTGATGGGCGGCGACATCGAGCTTCGCTTCCGCTCGAACCACTTTCCCTTCACCGAGCCGTCGGCGGAGATGGACTACGCCTGCCTGCTGTGCGACAAGCGGGGCTGCGCCGTGTGCTCTCGACGCGGATGGCTCGAATGGGGCGGGTGCGGGATGATCCATCCGCGGGTGCTCGAACGCTGCGAGATCGACCCGGACCGCTATCAGGGCTTCGCCTTCGGCATGGGCATCGACCGCACCGCGATGCTCCGCTATCAGCTGCCGCAGCTCCGCTACCTCTTCGAGAGCGACCTGCGCGTGCTGGAGCAGATCTGATGCGGCTCTCGCTCGAATGGCTGGCGGAGTTCATCGACCTTCCGCCCGGCCGTGAGCTCGCCGATCGACTGAACCTCGGGGGCTTCGAGGACGTGGAGGTCGAGATCGGGGGACCGGATCTCACGGGTGTCGTCGTCGGCCACGTGCTCGAGCACGTGGCGCATCCCGGGGCGGACCGGCTGTCCCTGTGTCGCGTCGACCGGGGTGACGAGATCTTCGACGTCGTGTGCGGAGCGCCCAACGTCGCCGTGGGCCAGAAGATCGCCTACGCGCCCGCGGGGACGCGCCTGCCCGACGGCCGCGTGCTCAAGAAGGCGAAGATTCGCGGCGTCGTATCCAATGGGATGATCTGCTCGGAGGCCGAGCTCGGGCTCGGCGAGGATCCCGGCGGAATCCTGGTGCTCGATCCGGACGCACCGGTCGGTGCCCCGCTCGCCGAGGTCATTCGCACCGGCGACGGGGTGCTCGATGTCGGGCTTACGCCCAACCGCGGAGATGCCGCGTCGCTGCTCGGAATCGCCCGGGAGGTGCGGGCGCTCGTTGGCGGGGAGATTCGCATCCCCGACACGGCTCCCGATGAGTCCGGGGCCGCGGCGACGGAAGCCGTCTCGGTCACGATCGACGCGGTGCAGGACTGCCACCACTACGTCGCGCGGGTCGTGCGCGGGGTGCGCGTGGCCCCGTCTCCGGAATGGCTGGTGCAGCGGCTCGAGGCCTCGGGAATCCGCGCCATCAACAACGTCGTCGACATCACGAACCAGGTGTTGCTCGAGTTCGGCCAGCCCCTCCACGCCTTCGATCTCGGCCAGCTCCGGGGAGGCCGCGTCGGGGTGCGCACCGCGCGGGCGGGCGAGAAGCTGGCCTGCCTGGACGGCGAGACCCGGGAGCTGGCACCGGAGGACCTCGTGATCTGTGACGCCGAACGCGCCATCGCCCTGGCGGGCGTGATGGGCGGCGCGGACACTGAGGTCGGGGAAACCACCCGCGATGTGCTGATCGAGAGCGCGTACTTCCGGCCGACCGTCGTGCGGCTCGGCGCCCGCCGCCACGGGTTGAAGACCGAGGCCTCCTACCGCTTCGAGCGCGGCGTCGACCGCGACGGGGTCGCCCGCGCGGCCGACCGCGCGGCGCGCCTGATGGCGGAGATCGCGGGAGGGCAGGTCGCCGCCGGGAGGGTCGAGGCGCGCGGCGACGCGGCGCCGCGCAGCGAGGAGATCGCCTTCGACGTGAGCCGCGCGAATCGCCTGCTCGGCACCGACATCGGCGTCGCGGACGCGGCGGAGCTGCTCGCGCGGGTCGGTCTCACCGGGGAGGCGACCGCCGAAGGCGTCATCCGCTGCCAGGTGCCGAGCTACCGCAACGATCTCCACCTCCAGCAGGACATCGC
>JBHHVG010000433.1:0-3383 GCA_046754165.1 Myxococcota bacterium | reverse complement strand
GAAGGGATCGAAGGCGAAGGGAGACTGACCGTTGTGGGATCGGAGTTGGTTGTGAATCGCCACGTCGAGGCCCAGCTCGGAATCGGTGAAGGCCGGTACGTAGACCGGGACGTCGCGTTCGACAGCGCTCTTCAGAATGGCCCTGCCGGTCCCTTGCTGTACGAGTTGTCGTCCCAGGCGTTCGCAGATGATTCGACTCGACAGCTGCGTGTCGCTCGGGAGGTCGCCGATCGCTCCCTCGAGGAGCCGCTCGACGTCGTCGAGGTTCTTCTCGAGCTCGATGGTGTCGTAGACGCGGTTGTAGCCCCGGGCGTAGAGGTCCTCGTCCTTCATCGTCGGCCGGTGCTTGAAGTGCAGCATGCCGGCTCCTTCGGAGAGGCCGTGGGTCATGAGCGCGCCGGTCGTGACGATGGCGTGGACCCAGCCTCGGTCGATCATCTCGCACAGCAGCACGCCCTGCTTGGCGATGGTCATCGCGCCCGAGATCGTGACGACGCGGAAGCAGTCGCGGTCGCGGATCATGGCCTCCAGCACGTCCGCCGCCTCGCCCAGGCGTCGGCCGCCGAAGGCGGTCTGGCCCATGGCACGCACCAGCGCGTCGACGCTGGTGGTTTCACCGGGGTCGAGGGGGAGGAGGGGCTCGAGGCCATCCTCGTGCCCAGTGCCGTATTTGGCTTCGTCGCGCGCCTTGGCCATGGAAGGTGAGGTGTAGCGATTATGAAGGGGCGTCGCCGAGGGGCGCGAGCGCGTCCGGGTCGGTGACGGGCAGGGAGCACGTCTGCCCCCGGCAGATGTAGGCGGTGGGTCGTCCACCGGGCGCGTCCCGTCCCTCGAACCAGCTGCTGGCGACGCCGGCCGGGGCGCCGGCTCCCGGCGCGGCGACGAGCACCGCGTCTTCCGGGAGCAGCACGCGGCGCGCGCGTCCGGCGAGGGCGGCGGTGGCGGCGTCGCCGGGGTCGCCCAGCACCACCGCGACCGAAAGGCCGCGGTCGCGGGCGAGCACGGCGCGCGCCAGCGTCGGGAAGGCGTGGGGGGCGTTCTCGAGGGACGCGGCGTGTGTCTCGATCACGCGATCCGCGATGCCGCGGAGATCCGCCCGGTCGGTGAGGTTCGCGACGCGGAGCAGGCCGAAGGTGGCGAGGCCGGCGGAGTGGGGGGTGGCGCCGTCGTGATCCGAGCGCGCGCGTTGGGCGAGCGGCTCGCCGTCGCTGGGCGTCAGGAAGAAGTCCCCTTCGCCGGCGTCGAAGAAGCGCTCGGCGATATCGTCGGCGAGGCGGAACGCTGCGTCGAGATAGCGGTCGTGCGCCCCGGCGCGGTGCAGATCGAGCAGGGCTTCGAGCAGGGCTGCACCGTCGTCGAGAAACGCGGAGACGTGCGCTCGGCCCTCGTTCCACACGCGCAGCAGTCGCCCGTCCGTGTCGACCATGCGGTCGAGGACGAAGTCGGCGGCGGACGCCGCGTCGTCCCGCAGGCTCGGGTCGTCGAGCAGCGCGCTGGCCCGCGCCAGCCCGGAGATCATCAGGCCGTTCCACGCGGCGACGCGCTTGGTGTCGGTGTCTGGTGCGGGCCGCTTCGCCCGCACCAGGCGCAGCGCCTCGCGCTCCTCGGCGAGGACATCGCGCGGCTCGAGGGCCACGTCGCGCAGCACGCTGGTGCCGCGCTCGAAGCTTCCGCGATCGGTCACCGCGTAGGACCGCGCGAACGCCGCCGCCACGTCGGCGCCGAGCTCGGCCTTGAGCTGGGCCGGCGTCCACACGTAGAAGGTTCCCTCCTCTCCGTCGCTGTCCGCGTCCTGGCTGGCGTAGAACCCGCCCTCGGGGCCGGTCATCTCCCGCCGCAGCCAGGCGACCGTCTCGCGCACGGGCCACACGAGGTCGTCGTCTGTTTCGCCGCCGCGGCGCCACGCCTCGAGGTAGGTGCGCACGAGCTGGCCCTGGTCGTAGAGCATCTTCTCGAAGTGGGGGACGATCCAGCGGGAGTCGACGCTGTAGCGGTGAAAGCCGCCGCCGAGCTGGTCGTACAGCCCGCCGCGGGCCATCTCGTGACACGTGAGCACGACGTGGTCGAGGGCTTCCCGCGCCTTGCGCTCGGGCAGGGCGTCGCACGCGGCGAGCAGCAGGTCGAGGGAGGTGGGCGTCGGAAACTTCGGGGCGCCGCCGAAGCCGCCGTGGTCCGGGTCCGCCGACTGCAGCAGCTTCAGCGCACCCTGCACGGCGCAGTCGGCGCCCGGGGTCCCGCCGCTGGCGCGCGCGGCGGGGCGGCTCAGGAGCGACAGGATCCGGGCGGAGCTGCGCTCGACCTCGTCGCGGCGCGTGCGGTAGGCGTCGGCCACCGCGGCCAGCACGTCGCGGAAGGCGGGCATGCCGTGGCGAGGCTTCGGTGGAAAGTACGTGCCTCCGAAGAAGGGCCGTCCGTCCGGCATGCAGAAGACGGTGAGCGGCCAGCCGCCGTGTCCGGTGAGGCCCGTCACCGCGTCCATGTAGATCTGGTCGACATCGGGCCGCTCTTCCCGGTCGACCTTCACGCACACGAAGTGCTCGTTCATGTGTGCCGCCGTGTCCGGATCCTCGAAGCTCTCGTGGGCCATGACGTGGCACCAGTGGCAGGCGCTGTAGCCGATCGAGACCAGCAGTGGCCGGTCTTCCCGCGCGGCGCGCTCGAGGCACTCGGCGCCCCAGGGATACCAGTCCACCGGGTTGTTCCGGTGCTGCCGCAGGTAGGCGCTGGACTCGTCAGCCAGGCGGTTGGCCGCCCCGTCTCTCGCTCTCGTCACCACCGCTCCGCTTTCGAGAAAGGCCGGAGGCTACCGGATTCCGACCGCGGCGGGCGGGCGATCTCCTCCGGCGCGGGCGCTAGACTGGCTGGATGCCCGATGTGATCCTCCAGGCCGGCCGCGAGCGCTCGCTGCTGCGGCGCCATCCCTGGGTGCTCTCCGGCGCTGTCGCGCGCGTCGACGGCGAGGCCGGGCCCGGCGACGCCGTCCGGGTCTTGAGCGCCGCCGGCGAGGTGCTCGGCACCGGGCACTTCTCTCCCCACTCCAACATCCGCGTGCGCGTGCTCCACTGGGGCAAGCAGGAGCCAGCGCCCGATTGGCTGGAGCAGCGGATCGCCGCGGCCGTGGCGCGGCGTGCGGCCAATCCGCTGCTCGCCGGGGTCGAGGCGCTGCGCCTGGTGAACGCCGAGGCGGACGGCCTGCCGGGGCTCGTGGCGGACCGCTACGGCGACGTGGTCGTCGTCCGCCTCTTCAGCGCCGGCATGACGCAGCGGCGCGATGCGGTGGCGGCCGCGCTGCGCCGCGCAACCGGCGCGGTCCGGGGCTTCGAGCGCGCCGATTCCTCCGCTTCGCGACGTGAGGGCGTGCCCGCTCGTCAGGGGTCGTTGTG
>JBHHVG010000432.1:0-3386 GCA_046754165.1 Myxococcota bacterium | reverse complement strand
CGTCGAGAAGCTTCTCGTCCACCCGTCCGTCGGCTCGTCCATCGCGGGGCGACGCGTCGCCGCAGCCCGATGCGGATCCCCAGGCGAGCGCGACTGCGCCGGCGACCTTCCACAGCCCCCTCATGGTCGGCCCTCGCGTTCCGCGGCCTCGACGCAACATCCCGCGGCGTTTCTCGCGCGCGCGGGGGGACGGCAGGGCCGATGCGGCGCAATCAATCACCCCGTCCGCGCGGCCCCGCGAAGAACCAGATGATGAGGCCCAGGACCGGAAGCAGCGCGATCAGGGCGGCCCAGAGGACCTTGGTGCCGTTCGATTCGCGGCTCTGGAAGACCTGCAAGATCGCCCAGATGTCCGCGATGAGTACGACGATCCCCGCCACACCGGACAACGTCCGACCCCCTCCTCGCTGGATGTCGCCGTCAGTCTTGGTCGGCCGACGCGGAAAGTCAACCGGATCGGGGAGCCCGTTGCGCCGAAGCCCGACGGCTCAGCGATCGCGGCGGCGCAACTCGTAGAGGCGCCATGCCTCGCGATGTTCGAGCACCGGCGAGTCGAAGTCCGCGACCGAGGAAACCTTCTCGATCACGGCCAGCCAATGGCCTTCGTCCAACGTGAACTCCGAGGCGCCGAGATTGGTCTTCGTCCGGGTCAGGCGTTTGAGCGTCGTGCCCGAGAAGACGCCGCCCGGGTTCGGCGTCACGTCGCCGAGCAGGGCGGTCAGGCGGTAGACGGCGCCCGCTTCCGCCACCCAGGTGACCTCCGCCGGTGACGTGGATTCGGTGGAGTAGCTGGCCACTCCGTAGTCCCGGCGGAAGGTTTCACGGGAGTAGAACTCGACGTCGAGGTCGTAGCTTCCCGGCAGCACCTCGATGCACTGCGGGTAGTGCCACTTCTGGTGGCGGCCGAAGGTCGCCCGCTCCTGGCCCTCGGTCTGGATGGTTGCGACCGTGGTCGCGCGCTCGCGATTGCACAGGATTGCGACGTCTTCGATCGGCTGCATGGGCCCGGTGTAGAAGCGAAACCACTTCTGGCGCGGCTCATTGCGGTCGACCAGGAAGTAGCCGTCGTAGTGCCACGGGATGAACGCATGCGCGGCGAAGTCTCCGACGGCATACAGCGAGATCGCGGGCCCGGTCAAGGCCACGTAGGTGCCCCACCGGGTGGTGTCCCAGCCTCCTCGCACGATGCGGGCGGATCGGCGTGCGGCGCTCGGCAGGTAGCAACCCGCGAGTGAGAGGGCGAGGAGCGCGGCGAGAGTTCTCGCGAAGCGGGCCACGGGTCGAGCGGAGAACGGGGACACGCGCGGATTCTAGTGCATCCGTCCATCCCCGAACCGTCACGAATGCGCCGGCCTCCGGCGTGCTCGGCCGCCCGATGCTGCTGCGATCCGGAAGGCTGTGCCCCTAGCGAACCGCCGCCGCGCCCCGCCGACCGTAGAGCGCGAGCGCGGGCAGAGCGAGGGCGTAGGCGGCCAGCCCGGCGAGGTACGAGGCGTTGATGCCGCGATCGATGGAGATCAGCACCGCGGCGATCGATGCCAGGGTCGAGGCGGTTCCGTTGAGGGCCCAGAACCAGGCCGTGGGAGCGGTGGGCGAACGCCGCGCGATCGTCATGCCCAGCGGGAACAAGGTGCCCATCAGGAAGCCCGGGGGAGCCAGCAGGGCTACCGCCGCGGCGAAGCGGGCCAGCGGGCCCGCGCTCTCGAGGCCCGTGACGGCGGACCCGGTGAGCAGGGCACCGAGCCCCAGCACCGCCAGCAACACGCCACCCACCCGCGGCAGCAGGGGGTCGAGATCCGATACGCGCGTCGCAACGCTCCCGATCCACGAGCTGCCGATTCCCGAGGAGACGAGCAGCGTGCTGAGGACGATGCTCAGCGAGTAGATCGGGTGGCCCAGCAGCACGGTGAGCCGCTGCACCTGGGCGATCTCGATCAGCATGAAGGCGGTGCCGATCGCGAGAAAGAAGACCGCGCCCGGCAGGTGTCCCCGCAAGCTCGCCTCTCCCCGGTCGGAGACGGCCAAGGGCAGCAGGATCACGAGCAGCGAGAGGCCCGCCGCCACGGTCAGCACGGCGACGACCGTCTCCCGCGCGCCGGTGTACAGCAGCACGCTGGCGAAGCGGTTGGCGCCGGGCCCCTGGGTCCGCATCAGGAAGAAGAAGGGTCGGTCGTCGGTCGGTGCCGACACGTCGACGGGCAGACGGGCGAGCTCGCGATCGAGGTCCGGTGCCTTCATCAGGCGGTCGAAGACCGGGCGGCTCGGCCGTCCGGGGGCGAAGACGAGCTGGAAGTCGAGGGGTTCGGCCCAGGCCTCGAGGGCCTCGATCTCGGCGGCCTCGAAGGGCACCTTCTTCACCAGGACCGTGCCCGTCCCCCGCTCGCCGAAGAAGTTCTGGGGGCGGCCACCGGCGACCACCACGACCTTGTCCGCGTGGTCGCCGATGCCGAGGCCGTCGAGGGCCTCGCGCGCCAGGGCGACGAGGCGCATCGTCTCGAAGGCGGGCTCCCGGTAGTAGAACCAGCGGGACATGGTGAGGATGCCGGTCTCGGTGAGCCGGTCGAGCAGCGTCTTCCAGCCCTCGACCGTGTAGATCGAGCTCTCGGTCAGCGAGAAGGCGCCGCTCGTCGAGGCCGTGTAGGTGTCGACGAGCGAGGCCTGGATGATGTCGAAGTGCCGGTCGGAGCGCGCGGCGAAGCTGCGCCCTTCGTCCTCGACGACGGTGACGCGTGGGTGCCGCGTGAGGTCGCCGACGAAGTCGGCGTACTCGCCGCGCAGCAGGTCGACGATGATGCCGTTCACCTCGGCGGCGGTGACGCTCCGCTGTCCGGATTGGAGCGCCGCCAGCACATCGCGTCCTCCGCCGACCCCGATCACCATCACGTCTGCGTCGCGGCGGATCTGGTAGGCGGCGTTGGTCACGTCGCAATCGAGGTAGGCGAAGCCGGACAGGTCTCCGTCGAAGGCGGTGAGCGGCGTCGCGGCGGCGCGGTCGATGAACAGCAGGCGCTGGGCCGTCGGTCCTGCGACCGGGCACCTGGCGCTGAAGCCCCAGCCGAAAGCGGCCTTGCCGGCGGGGATCACGGTGATGCGCGAGAAGGCGTTCCAGCGCTCGAAGAGGGTGCCCTTCTCCGCCGGATCACCGGCGAGGGGCGGCGTGGCGGTCCCGCCGGCCGCCGCCAGTGCCGACAGGCCGGCCGCCAGCGCCAGGCCTCCCGCGCGGCCGCTGCGCCCGCCGGCGAATGCGGCCGCGGTCATGGCGCCCACCGCGCCCAGCACGAAGATGCCCGCCGCCGGATCGACGACGTGGAGGAGCCCGAGCAGTCCGAGGCCGCCGCATCCGGCCCCGGCGAGGTCCGCGCCGTAGAGGCGGCCGACTTGCCGGT
>JBHHVG010000431.1:0-3392 GCA_046754165.1 Myxococcota bacterium | reverse complement strand
GAGGAGTTGTTGCTCGAGCTCAAGCGCCGCCACTACGCGGAGTGGCCCGACCAGATCATTCCAGCCCTCGGCGACCGGTCGCCGCGAGAAGCCGTACGGACGGCCCAAGGGCGAGGCGCCGTGGACGTGCTGCTCAAGGACATGGAGAACCGGGAGCGCAGGCTCGAGGGAGCGGACGCCTTCGATTTCGGGGCGCTTCGTCGCGAGTTGGGGCTCGATTGACGTCACGCGCACAGACCGCCGGCATACGATCTGCGGCCGTGGCAGTGGTCCCCGATGGGTTCGTGAATCCCACCTTGCACATGTCAGGAGGCCATCGGTCGAAGAAGCAGAGCCGCGCGGCGTACTGAACGTGCCTATCGAATCGGGCAGACCGACTCCCCTCGAATCCTTCGTTCGATCGAGCCTGACGCGGGACGCCTTCTCGTCGAAGCCGCGGGACTCCCGGGGACTACCCGGAGGGTGGCTTGCCCGGCGCGATCCGCCCGGTCGCCAACAGACGGCGGAACGCGGGCTCGGGGAGGGGGGCGCTGAACAAGAACCCCTGCAGCGTGCGGCAGCCGTTCTCCAGCAGGAACTCCAGCTGTTCACGGGTCTCCACGCCCTCGGCCACCGGCTCCAGCGCCAGGATCCTGGCCAGCGAGATGATGATCGAGGTGATCATCGCGTCGGGTCGATCGTCGATGTCGCTGACGAAGCAGCGGTCGATCTTCAGAGCGTCGAGCGGCAGGTTCTTGAGGATCCCCAGCGACGAGTAGCCCGTACCGAAGTCGTCGATGGCGATCCGCACCCCGAGATTGCGGAGAGCATTCAGTGTCGAGACGATCGCGTCGAGGTCGCGCATCAGGCAGCTCTCGGTGATCTCGAGGGTGATGCAGCCGTCCGCCAGGCCCGATCCGAGAACGACGTCGTTCACCAGATCGAAGAAATCGTCGTGCCACAGCTGACGCGCAGACACGTTCACGCCGATCTGGATGTGCTGCAGGCCGGCTCGCCGCCACTCCCGACCCCATCGGCACGCCTCCCGTAGCACCCATTCGCCGAGCTCGGCGATCATTCCGGTGTCCTCGGCGAGCGAGATGAACTCGGCGGGTTGCAGCAAGCCTTTCTCGGGATGGTTCCATCGCAACAGCGCCTCGGCGGCGACGATTCGGCCCGTCTCGCCGTTCACCGTGGGCTGGAAGTGCAGCTCCAGCTGGTCGTGCTCGATTGCTCTGCGCAGATCGCGCTCGATCGAGAGGCGGAGGAGCGAGGAGCGCTTCAGCTCGGCGCTGTAGAAGTGCTGGCGGTTCTGGCCCTCCTGCTTGGCGTGGTACATGGCCAGGTCCGCGCAGCGGAGCAGCTCGTCTACGTCGTCACCGTCGGAGGGGAAGACGGCGATGCCGATACTCGTCGTCACGCGGGCTTCGAAGCCGTCGATCATGATCGGCTGTGAGATCGCTCGGGCCAGCTTTCTCGCAACGTCTCCGGCGTCCGCGGAACGAGTGATACCGCTCAGCAGAACCGCGAACTCGTCGCCGCCAAGGCGCGCCGCCGTGTCACTGGCGCGCAGCGACGAGAGCAGGCGCCGCGCGACGATACGGAGCACCTCGTCCCCTCCCGAGTGCCCGAGTTCATCATTGATTCCCTTGAACCGGTCGAGGTCCAGGAACAGCACCGCGAGAGACCACTGAGAGCGCTTGGCCCTGGCGAGAGCCCGCTCGACGCGATCTCGAAAGAGCGCGCGATTGGCGAGGTCGGTGAGGGAGCAGTGGGTCGCGAGATGGTTCACCGCCTGTTGGGCCTTCTTGCGCTGGGTGATGTCGCGCAGCGTGCCCTCGAAGGTGCGCCTCCCATGGCTGCGCACGGCCACCACGGCCAGCTCGATCGGGAAGGTGGTCCCGTCCCTGCGAAGGGCGCGTACCTCGCGGCCGCGGCCGAGGACCCTGCTGATCCCCGTGTCGCGGAAGCGGCGAATGTAATCGTCGTGCCGGTCTCGCACCGGTGGGGGGATGATCCGCTTCACGTTCTCTCCGATCAGCTCCTCGCGCGTGAATCCGAGCAGGTGCTCGGTGGCCGGGTTCACGTTCTCGATGATCCCGTCTGTCGAAACCGTGACGAGGCCGTCGATCGACGTCTCCCAGATGGCTTCGAGCTGCGCCTCGCGCTGGGAGGTCCCGTCGCGGGCTTCGGTCGAGCCCGCAGACGGGGGGGCGTGCGGGGCAGGACGTCGCGCGAGCTCTGCCCGAAGGCGCTCGATCTCGGCGACGAGCTCGGCCGCGCTGCGATCTATATCCGCCATGGCCTCGTACATCCCTCCGCGTGTCGCCTCGCCGTGTCACGAATCGCGGAGCGATCTGGCGAGGCACACGGACGTCCGGAGGAGAGATCGGATCGACGGATGGGTCGCCAAATTGTGGATGCTGCGTAGGAGGTCTGGACATCTCCGCTTCTGACTTCGGGGCCCGACCGGCGGCGCCGGGAACATTGCGACAGTGTGTGGAGAATCGCGACGCGATGCGGCCGTGCACGGGCAAATTGTCCCACGATGTCCGACGGGGCGGCGCGCTGTTTGCGGCGCGGCTTCGTGCAGTGCGCGAACGCCGTTCTCGCGCTTGTCGATGATCCGAAGAACGGCTATGCAGGTCGCAGGATGAGGACGGTGATCGAGTATACGACCTGCCCCTCCTGTGAGTGCGATCGCGCCGAAGATCTCGTTCCACCCGGCCGATCGGTCGACACCACGCTCGACCTGATCTACTCGCGCAATCGGGCAGCAGAATTCTCACACGTCGACCTCTCTGCTTTTCTCGATCCGCAGTTCGTGATCTGCCAGAATTGCGCGCTGATCTTCGTGAGAATGCGCTCGACTCCCGCCGCTGCCAGGGAATATTATGGGCAGCTCTTCCACGTGATCGAGGCGCCGCTTCCCTTCGACACGCTTCCGCTTCCCGCGCGGTTCATCGTGCGCAGGACGAAGATCGCGCGAGAAATGGTCGCGACGCTCGTCCAGAACGGTGTCGTGAATTCGAAATCGACGGTGCTGTGGGCACGCTGCAACGCCGGCGAGGGGCTGAAGGTTCTAGGCGACGAGCACGGCCTGACCGAGCTCTACGGCCTCGAGTATCTGCCGTCGCTGATCCGGCACGCGAAGGAGGTCTACGGGCTCGAGAACGTCGAGCCGCTCTTCACGCCCGAGTTCGAGAATCCGTTCCCCCGTGAGAAGTACGACGTGATCTTCTGCAATGAGACCTTCGGCCACGCCCACGAGCCCAGGGAGATCGCCCGGTACCTGAAGACCCTGCTCTCGGAAGGCGGCGTTCTGGTCTCGTACAACGAAAAGGACCATCTGAAGATCCTGAACGACAAGAAGCTCTTTCCGTATGGGATGAACTTCTTCCACAAACAGGTTT
>JBHHVG010000430.1:0-3400 GCA_046754165.1 Myxococcota bacterium | reverse complement strand
GCCTCGCAGCACGCCTCGGCGACCCGGCCGAACCCTCCCTCGCAGAATACGCCACCATTGCGAAGGAACATGTGCTGAAGGCTTGTGATCATTTCAGCCGCTTCCAGGCAATCCGGGGGACCCATAAACAAACCGTCTGCGCAAAGGCTCACAACGAAGGCATAAAGAGAGCGGGGAACGCGGTAGCCGCTGATCCACTGCTCGAAGGAAATGTCATGAAAAGTGTTGATCTTGTCGGGTGGCATCGACGTGAGATCAATGAAGAACTTGAGGGCACCTTCCCGAGCTGAATCCTCGATCTCCAGCCAGTCAAACAGTCGATTGGGGTCCATTACTTGCCCCTCCGACATGTCCGGAAGTCTTACGTAGTTGCCGGTCGAGTTCTTGTAGCGACTGCCCTGGGTGCCGGCTCCTCGACGCCGCGCTCGTCGCGCAGCGAGGCCGAGTGGGGGAAGATGCCCTCCTCCATCCCGACGACGAACACCACGGGAAACTCGAGACCCTTCGCCGAGTGCACGGTCATCAGGGACACACAATCCTCGCGGCGATCGTAGGAGTCGATGTCGGAGACCAGGGTCACCTGATCGAGGAAGAGCTCGAGCTCGGTGCGCTCGTCGATCTCGATCTCGGCGTTGGCGCGGTCGAAGTCCTCGGCCGCCGCGATCAGCTCCTTCAGGTTCTCGATGCGCGCCAGGGCTTCGGGGGTGCCCTCGGATTCGAGTCGACGGAGGTACCCGGTTCGGTCGAGTACGGCGGCGATGGCGCTGGCCGGATCCCGCGAGGTGATCTCCTCTCGCAGCACCTCGAGCAGCTGGAAGAACTTCGAGACCTTCGGCGCAGCCCGCCCGCCAGCGGCGCCCTCGGCCAGCAGGCGAAGCGCCTCGAGCAGGGAGAGGCCATCGCGAATTGCGACCTGCTCCGCCCGGTCGACGGTCGTCTTCCCGATGCCTCGAGCCGGCCTGTTGACGATGCGGCGCAGGGAGGCCGTATCGGCGGGGTTCATGAGCACGCGCAGGTACGCCAACGCGTCCTTCACTTCCGCCCGGTCGTAGAACCGCACGCCGCCGACCACGACGTAGGGCAAGTCGTACTTGAGCATCTCCTCTTCGAAGATCCGCGACTGGGCGTTGGTGCGGTAGAAGATCGCGTACTCGCCACCCGAACGGTCCCCCGCGCGCACGCCGCCGAGGATCTCGCGGACGACGTACTGCGCCTCCTGGCGGTCGTCTGCGGCCTCGAAGATTCGGATCAGATCACCGCCCTCGCGTTCGGTGTAGAGCTCCTTGCTCTTGCGATCGACGTTCTTCGCCACGACTTCACTGGCTCCCTCGAGAATCGGTTGGGTCGAGCGGTAGTTCCGCTCGAGCTTCACCACCTGGGTGTCCGGGTAGTCGTTCTCGAAGTCGAGGATGTTGCGGATGTCGGCGCCCCTCCAGGCGTAGATCGACTGGTCCGGATCGCCCACGACGCAGAGGTTGCGGTGCAGACCGGCGATCTGCTGAACGAGCTGGTACTGCACGCGGTTTGTGTCCTGGTATTCGTCGACCAGGACGTACTGCCAGCGCCGCCGGTAATGGGCGAGAACCTCTGGAAACCGATCGAACAGCTCGACGGCCTTGACCAGCAGGTCGTTGAAGTCGAGGGCGTTCGCATCGACGAGCAGCCTCTGGTACGTGGCGAAGATCTCGGCGGTCCGCTCGCTGTCGATGTCCACGGCACCGGCGGCAGCCTGCACCGGGCCCACGCCCGCGTTCTTCCAGTCGTCGATGCGCCACTGGACGCGCCGGGGATCCACGACCTTCGGGTCGAGGCCGTGGCGCCGAAGCGCGTCCTTGATGACGCCTAAGCCGTCGGCCTGGTCGTAGATGACGAAGCCGCGCGAATAACCGAGATGGCCGATGTCGCGCCGGAGGATCCGCACGCAGGTCGAGTGGAACGTCGCGACCCAGAGTGACTCGGCGGTGGGGCCGAGCAGCTTCTCGACACGTTCCCGCATCTCGCCCGCGGCCTTGTTCGTGAAGGTCACGGCCAGGATGCCGTCGGAGGGGATGCCGCAGACCCCTACCAGGTAGGCGATGCGGTGCGTGAGAACGCGCGTCTTGCCGCTACCGGCCCCAGCCAGCACGAGCAGCGGGCCTTCGCTGGTTTCGACCGCCCGGCGCTGCTCGGGGTTCATGCCTGCCAGGATCGCCTGGGCGTCCACGTCGAATGCCTCCGGAATCTCGCTCTCGGGGTGCCGCTGGAGGAGGAGGGGAGTCCGCAGGGTAATCGACGGAGCCGGGAGGCTCAACGCGGGAGAGCTCCCTATTCGACGGTCACGCTCTTGGCGAGGTTCCTCGGCTGGTCGACGTCGGTCCCCTTGAGCACGGCCACGTGGTAGGCGAGGAGCTGGAGGGGAATCGTCGCAAGGATCGGCGTCAAGTACTCGCCGAGATCCGGAATCCGGATCACCTCGTTCGCCTTCTCGGCGATCTCTTCGTCACCCTCGGTCGCGATGGCGATGACGACTCCCTCGCGCGAGCGGACCTGCTCGACATTCGAGATCACCTTGTTGTAGACCGAGCTGCGGTTGGCGATCACGACGACCGGCATGTCTTCGTCGATGAGCGCGATCGGGCCGTGTTTCATCTCGCCGGCGGCATAGCCCTCGGCGTGGATGTAGGAGATCTCCTTGAGCTTCAGCGCTCCTTCGAGCGCGATCGGGTACATGATGCCGCGTCCGAGAAAGAGGAAGTCCGTCGAGTGGAAGAACTTCTGGGCGACCGCCCGGATGGAGCGGTCCAACCCGATGGTCTTCTCCACCAGGCGCGGCAAGCGCAACAGGTCGCGAATCCGCCCGCGGGCCTCGTCCTCGTCCACGCGCCCGCGAACGATGCCCATCTTGAGCGCGAGCAGGTAGAGGGCGACGATCTGGGTCGTGAAGGCCTTGGTCGAGGCCACCCCGATCTCGGGCCCGGCGTGGGTGTAGAGCACGTCGTCGCTCTCACGCGCGATCGTGGCATCGCGCACGTTGCAGATCGACAGCACCCGCGATCCAGAATCCTTCCCCTGGCGCAGCGCGGCCAGCGTGTCCGCGGTCTCGCCGGACTGCGAGACCGGGATCACGAGGGTCGATTCGTCGAGGATCGGCCGGCGATAACGGAACTCGCTGGCCAGGTCGACCTCCGCGGGAATGCCGGCGATCTGCTCGATCAGGTACTTGCCGACCATGCAGGCGTAGCTCGCCGTTCCGCAGGCCACCAGGTAGATGCGCCGCAGCGCGTCGAGCTGATCGCGGGAGAGATCGATGCCGTCGAGGTCGACGTCGGCGTCCTCCTCCGCCACCCGCGTGCCGATGGTGTCGACGATGGCGCGCGGCTGCTCGAAGATCTCCTTCTGCATGAAGCGGTCGTAGCCGCCC
>JBHHVG010000429.1:0-3401 GCA_046754165.1 Myxococcota bacterium | reverse complement strand
CGAGGGCGTCGCGCTCGTCACGGCCGCCTTCGAGAATGTTCCCTACGGCGACCCCACCGATCCGTCCAAGCTGATGGGGCCGCAGATCAGCCGCAAGCAGCAGCAGCGCGTGGTCGACTACATCGAGACGGGCAAGCGCGAGGGGGCACGGCTGCTGGTCGGCGGCGGCGTTCCGTCCCATCTCGACAAGGGCTTCTTCGTGGAGCCCACACTCTTCGCCGACGTCGACCCGGACGCGACCATCGCCCAGGAGGAGATCTTCGGGCCGGTGCTCTGCCTGATCCCCTTCGACGACGACGACGACGCCGTCCGAATCGCCAACAACTCGATCTACGGCCTGTCCGGCGCGGTGGTCAGCGCCAGCGAGGAGCGCTCCCTGGCGGTGGCCCGGCGCATCCGCACCGGCACCCTCTCGATCAACGGGGGCCAGTGGTTCAGCGTCGAGAGCCCCTTCGGCGGCTACCGCCAGAGCGGCGTCGGCCGCGAGAACGGCGTGATGGGCTTCGAGGAGTACCTCGAGACCAAGGTGATGGGGCTGCCGGGCTGAGCGACCCGGGTATCATCGCTTCGCCGAAGCGGCCCCCTCGGCGGCGCGCGGCGCCGTCTGTTCGACCGCCCACGACTTGCGGTGGTTCGCCCCGGGCAGGTGCACCTCCCAGCACGTGACCGAGCAGAAGACGAGCCCGGTGCGCTTGCGGTTGCAGGTCGAGACGTTGCACGTCCAGTAGAGGGCCCCGCACGCGATCGGCTCCTTGCACGCACTGCACCTGCGCCACTGCCCATCACGGCTCACGTCCGATCCTTTGCAAGAGGTCCGGGGCCATCATCCACCTGCCCGCGGCCCCGGGGCCCATCATCGGGGATCTCGTCACGGTGCGCCCGTGGTTCGGCGAGATCCGGGCTCGGGGAGCGGCGCGGCGCCCGGTCGGGAGCTTCGGAGGCCGGAATACCCCCAAGGGGGAGCCGACACCTCCCGCCTCGTCGGACCGGAAGCCCGCTGTCGCCGGCTGGCTCACCGCGGTGCGCAGCTCCGGCCCGCCCTTCCGCCGGCGACGCCCGTGCGCTTCTCGGTTGCAGCGGGACTTATACGCTGGTATAAGTTTTTTCTCCGTTCGTATAAGACGGGGCGGCGGGCGATCCGTCACGACCCCGGAGCGCGGCCATGGCCCGAGCAGACACCGCAGACGCGACCCGGGACACTCGAGAGCTGCTGCTCGCCGCCGCCCTGCGTGCCTTCTCGGAGAAGGGCTTCGACGGAGCCACCGCACGCGACATC
This sequence comes from Myxococcota bacterium, assembly GCA_046754165.1. GTDB lineage: Bacteria > Myxococcota_A > UBA9160 > UBA9160 > SMWR01 > JAFDEI01. Next base: position 2,125 of record JBHHVG010000429.1, on the reverse strand, counting down.
GCGACCGACGCCGGCGTGAACCACGGTCTCATCCGATACTACTTCGGCGACAAGATGAAGCTCTGGCGCGCCGCCGTCGGCCTCGCATTCTCCCAGCTCGAAGAGGGGCTGAAGGTCGTTCAGCAGGACCCCAGCGCCACCAGCGACCGGGACCGCGCAGGGCTGCTGATCCGCAACTATGTGCGATTCGTCGCGCGCCACCCGGAGTTCGTGCGGCTCATGCACGAAGAGGGCAAGCGCAAGGGCCCGCGCATGCGCTGGATCGTCGACCACCACGTGAAGCCGCTGTTCGAGGCCGTGGTGCAGATCACCGGCCAGCATGGCGTCCTGCGCGGACTCCCGGACGGCATTGCGCCCGTGCACTTTCACTACATCCTGGCCGGCTCGGTCGGCGTCATCTTCCACCAGGCCGAGGAGTGCAAGCGATTGACGGGGGTCGACCCCTTCGACGTGGCGATCGTCGAGGATCACGCCCGCGCCATCGAGTTCCTGTTGCTCGGACCCGAGATCGAGGGCATCGGCGAAATCGAGAATCCGGTGATCGACGAGCCCGCCAGCAGCGCGTCGACCCCCTGGAGGAAATGAGATGATCATGGTCCAAGACCTCGCCTACGTTCGCCTCGCGGCGCCCGATCTGGACGACATGGGGAAGTTCGTCACGGCCTTCGGGCTCGTGGTCACCGCGCGCGAAGAGGACACTCTCTACGCACGCGGCACCGATCCCGCGCCGTACGCCCACGTCACCGAACGCGGCGAACCCGCGCTCCGGGGCGTGGCCTTCGAGGCCGCGAGCGCGGACGATCTCGCCGCCGCAGCACAGCAGGAGGGTGCCTCTCCGCTCGAGAAGATCGAGGCCCCTGGCGGCGGCCACCGCGTGTGCTTCACGGACCCGGACGGCTATGCGATCGAGGTCGTGCACGGGCGTGAGCTGCTGACGCCGCTTCCCGTACGGAGTGCCGCACCCCTGAACCGCGGCAGCGACCGAGTGCGTCTTGGCTCGCTCCAGCGCCTGCCCGCGGGACCCTCCTGTGTCAAGCGCATCGGCCACGTGGGCCTCCATGTCACGGACTTCCGACGCAGCGAGGCGTGGTACAAGTCGCGCTTCGGATTCCTCTCGTCGGACGAGATCTACGTCGGCGACCCGCAGAATGTGCTGGCTGGCTTCCTGCGCTGCGACCTGGGCGACGTCCATGTCGACCACCACACGCTGGTGTGCGTCGGTTCCGGCCGGATCGGGCTCGATCACGTCGCCTACGAGGTCGAGGACTTCGATGCCGTCATGCTCGGCCACGACCACCTGAGTGGCACCGGCTACGAGCACCGGATGGGAGTCGGTCGACACATCCTGGGATCCCAGGTCTTCGACTACTGGAACGACCCGTGGGGTCAGATGCACGAGCACTTCACGGACGGCGACCTGCTCGACGCTCACGTCGAGACACAGTCCCATGAGCCGGGTACCGCGCTCGGCAGCCAGTGGGGCGCGGCCATCGAGCCCGCCTGAGTCGACCGCACCGCGCGGTTCGGAACCATCTTCAGGAGCCACCTACAGAGACCACACGATGAGCCAGCCGGCCTTCTACGCGCCGGCCCTCGAGAGGAAGGAGATCGCATTGATTCACAGAACGCTCGCCTACTGGATGGTGACTGGCCTCTTCTGTGCCGTCGTCGGCTTCTCGGGCATCGCCCATTTCAGTCACCTCGAGCGGATGGTCGAGGCCATGACACATCTCGGCTACCCCCTCTATTTCATGACGATCATCGGCGTCGCGAAGACGTTGGGCGTCCTCGCCGTGCTCTCCCCGGGCCGCCCTCTCCTCAAGGAGTGGGCCTACGCCGGCCTCTGCTTCAACCTGATCGGAGCCACCGCCTCGCACGCCTTCTCGGGCGACCCGTGGAGCCATACGGTGCGCCCCGCCATCGTGCTCGGCCTCTGCGTGGCGTCCTATCTGTTGCGTCCAAAAGCGCGGCGGCTTCCGTCGGCACCCGCTCTCGGCTAGACACCGCGCTCGTCATCTCACACGGCCAGCCCACGAGCCGATCCCAGGAGAACTCCCATGGACCCCGATTACGAGACCATCATCGAGACAACGGACCTGATCTGGACGATGGCCGTCTATCTGCT
>JBHHVG010000428.1:0-3439 GCA_046754165.1 Myxococcota bacterium | reverse complement strand
GAACGCATGCCCGCACAGGTGCGCAACATCGCGCGCATTCGCTCTACCCGGAGCTCGCGCGAGTTCGCTCAGCTGCTCCGCCGCTACCCGGCGCGGACGAGCATCATCGCCGAGGGCGACTCCTGGTTTGCGTATCCACCCAAGGGCGTGCTCTTCGGCCGGCCCAGCAACGTAATCGCCCACCTGCGGCGGCGGGAGCGCTTCAACCTGCTGCAGCTCTCGAGCACCGGCGACGAGGCGGTACCGATGCTCTCCGGCAGGAGCAAGTTCCGCCTGATCAAGCTGCTGCACCGCTATCCCGTCGACTTCCTGCTGTTCTCTGGCGGAGGCAACGACCTCGTCGGGCGCTACGATTTCGAGTTCTTCCTGCGCCGCGGAGTGTCGTCTTCGGACTGGTCCGACTACCTCGACCATGAGCGACTCGGCCGCCGCATCGATCAGATCGAGAACGCCTACGCCGACCTGCTCGACTTCTGCGCCAGCTACTCCGCCAACCCGGAACTCCGCGTGGTGACCCACACCTATGACTACGCCATTCCGGACCCCCAGGGTGCAGAGTTCCTGGGCGGGCTGTTCAAGATCCACGCCGGGAAATCGTGGGTCTACCCCTACCTGCGCGACGCCGGGGTGCCCAGGCGCTTCGATCGCACCATCATTCGCCACCTGATCGACCGCCTGGCCGATTGCCTCCTCGACCTCGCCGACGCGAACCCCGGCCGCTTCATCGTCGCCGACACCCGTGGCACGGTGAATCCGACACGGGAGTGGCTGAACGAGATCCACCCGACCTCGAAGGGTTTCGGCAAGGTCACGGACGTCGTGTACCGCGCCATGCAGACCGAACCCTGAACGGGCGGGAAGCGCGTCGCGCTACTGGGTCCGCCCGGTCTGCACCCCATGGATGAAGAGCGGTGCCATGCCGAGGCGATCCGCCGCAGCCCGCATGGGCACGGCCTCGGGCGCCGGCGGCCCGCCCTCTCCCACCCAACGCTCCGCCGCGGCGAGCGAGCGCTCGAGCAGCGCCACGTCACTGGCGGTGTTGACGAAGATTCCCGGCCGCGCGAGCGCCCAGGCCATGGCGCGGTCGATGTCGTCCTGCTCTTCGAGGGGCTCGTACCAGGTGGTGCGGGTCGGCTCGACGCCCTCGGCCCAGCGCCGACGCGCGATGCCCTTGATGGTCTGCACCGCGACGTCGTGCTCGCTGCAGACGCGGATCAGCTCGTCGAAGTCCCGGGCGTAATCTCCGTCGCTGAGCTGGAGGTAGTTGTACGGCAACAACACCGAGTCGAAGGCGTAGCGCTCGAGGCTCCGGAGGTGCATCCGCGCTACCCGCGTGCCGTGGCCGGTGACGCCGATGAAGCGCACTAGCCCTTCGTCGCGCGCCTCGACCGCGGCGCGCAGCGCCCCGTCTTCGCCGAGCGCGCGCTCCCATTCCTCCTCCTTGACGAGGTTGTGGAGCTGGATGAGGTCGATCTGGTCGACCTGGAGCCGCGTGAGCGAACGGCGGATCTGCTCGCGGGCCTCGGCATACCCGCGCTCGCCAGTCTTCGTCGCGAGGAAGAAATCGCTGCGGTGTTCGGGCATCCAGCGGCCCACCCAATCTTCGGCATCGCCGTAGGACGCCGCACAATCGATGTGGTTCACGCCGTGGGAGAGCAGCAGCTCGAGCACGTGGCGGGATTCACTCTCCGTCGATTCGAAGAATGCCGCCGCGCCGAAGATCACGCGCGCACTGTCATGGCCGGTGTGGCCGAAGGGCTGGGTCGGAATCATGCTGGCTTCCCGAAATCGTCCGAGCTGAAACGCCCGTCCAGGCGAGGATCACCGCAGATCACAGCATACCGCTCGTTCTGAGCCGCCGGTACACGGCTTCGGCTGCGACCCGATGGGCGTCGACGTTCCAGTGCTGGTTCGGATCGAAATCCCAGTACTTCTTCGGGTTCGCGTCGCGCGCGCGGATCAGGACGGGCCAGAGGTCGAGCCAGGTGATGGGCGCGTCGGAGAGCCTGGAGAAGAGCTCGGCGTCGGCGATCCGCATGGAGCCCCTGTCGTCGTCGACCCCGGCGCTGCCGGCGGTCGTGGTGACCAGCATCGGAACGCCCATCGCCTCCGCCTCGTCGGCGAAGCGTCGCAGGATTGCCGCGGTGATGGCAATGGGATCGTCCCCCGTGACAGACGGGACCGCCACACGGAAGAAGTTCAGGACGGCTTGGACAGGCGCGACCTCCGAACGCCGACTGCGCAAGAAGTTCCACAGCTCACTCTCCTGGGAGAGCCACACCTTCACACGCTGCCAGTGCGTCAGCTGCGGCACCTCCGCGTTTCCGAGTCGCAGCTCGCCGGCGTCGTCGAACGCGAAGTAGGGCTTGTAGTAACGCGCGTAGGCGACGTCGCGAATGTTGGCGCCGGGATCGTTCTGGCAGACGACGAGAACGATGGCATCCGGGTCGAGCTGTACGCCGAACTCGCGGAACAGCAGGTACTCCTGGTCCGTCGAGTAGCCGCTGACGCCCAGGTTGATGACCTCGAAGCGCTGGCCCGGGTTCTCGTCCAGGAGGGCCTGGAGGCGAGTCGTGAAGAGGTTCTGGTGATCGACCCCGACGCCGAAGACGTACGAGTCGCCGAAGACGAGGATCCGCTTGACTCCCTCGGGCTTCGCGAGCGTGACCTCTCGATCGCGAAGCCCGAGGGAGTTGATCCAAATGGTGCCCTGGTCCGGGCCTCCGAGGTAGCTGTGGCCCGTCGCGTTCGGCCGGTGGAACCAGCCCCTGGTCGCGTCGTAGGACCACACACCGCGATCGGTGAGCCCGGTACGCGCGATCCGCTCGTACTCGAAGCCCAGGGTGCGCATGCCGATCTCCGCGCCGGCCGCCAGGAAGACGACGATCGCCAGGTTCGAGGCCGCGACGCGCAGCCAGGTAACGCGACTGAGCAGACCGATGGCCAGCAGCGACAGTCCCGTCGATACGACGATCGCCGCGTTGAGGAGGCCGTCGAAGCGCGCTTGGTAGAAGCGGATCGGGATCTCCGCGCCGCGGGAGGTCTCGGTCCGGACGCGCACTCCGGCGAGGGCGTCTGCGTGCCCGTCGTAGATCGCCTCTACGATGTCGACGGAGCAGGCCGAAGCCACCACCCAGGCGCACAGCGCGATGAGATATCCCCCCGCGACGAAGCAGCGCAGCGCCTTGCGCCGGGCTTCGGTCATGTCCTATGCCCGCGCCGTCACGCCGGAAAGCCTATGGGCGACCGGCGCCTGCCGCCAGCGCCCGGGCCGCGCGATGCAGCGAGCGCCTCGACCCGTTCCATCCGCGGAGCGCGAACCCAGCGACCTCCTCCGGGAGATTCGTGCCCTTTCTGGATCCATCGATGGGACAATGGGTTCGAGAACGGTCCGCACTCGGGGAGGCTGCCCGATTCCGAGGATGTCCATGCTGCCGGT
>JBHHVG010000427.1:0-3447 GCA_046754165.1 Myxococcota bacterium | reverse complement strand
CTGCGTCCGGAAGGCCGAAGGCGATGTTCTCGGCCAGGCTCATCGAGAAGAGGAAGGACTCCTGGGGCACCATGGCGATGCTCGAACGCAGCGCGTGCAGCGGGATGTCGTTGATGTCCCGGCCGCCGATGGAGAGCCTGCCGCGCTCGACCTCCCAGAGGTGGGGGATGAGGGACGCCAGGGTGGTCTTTCCGGACCCCACGGTCCCGACCACACCGAGGGTGGTTCCCTCGGGAATGCGCAGGTCGATGTCGCGCAGCGCTGGCTCGCGATCGCGCAAGCCAGGGTAGTGGAAGGTCAGGTTCCGGAACTCGACGTCTCCCCGGATGCCCGGCAGCGGCAGCGCATCCGGCGGGTCGGCGATGCTGGGCTCTTCCGAGAGGAGCTCATCGATGCGCCGCATGGACGCCGCGCCGCGCTGCGCGAGCGCCACGACCCAGCCCATGATGAATGTCGGGAACGTCAGGCTGTAGATGTACATGACGAAGGTGAAGAAGTCGGCCTTCACCATGCGGCCCGCGACGATCTCGTTGCCGCCGGCCACCAGCACGATCAGCGTCGCGGCCGCGGGCAGCAGCATGACGATGGCGGGCATGGCGGCGTTGGCGCTCACCAGGTGCACCTGGTTGCGGTACAGCGATTCGTTCGAGGTCGCGAAGCGCTCGGCACTCACACCCTCTACCGCGTAGGCCTTGATCACCGAGATGCCCGAGATCGTCTCCTGGAGATGGTTCGACAGCTCCGCGAGCCCCTCCTGGGTCGCCAGGCTGAAGCGGTGCACCGCGCGCCCGAAGGTGCGCGCGATCACGATGAAAAGCGGATACGGGACCAGGACGAGCAGGGCCACCTTGGCGTTGATGTGGATCATCATCGAGATGACGGCGACATAGAGGATGGGCGTCTGCACGATGTTGAGCAGGCCCACGCCGAGCAGCAGCCGCACCGCGTTGATGTCGTTCACGCAGCGGCTCATGATGTCTCCGGTGCGCCAGCGGCCGTAGAAGGACGGCGGTTGCCGCTGGAGGTGCTCGAATACGTCGTTGCGGATCTCGTACTCGATCTCGCGCGCGGCGTTGAACACCAGCGTCCGCGAGAAGAACCGCACGACCACGCTCCCCACGGTGACCGTGACCAGCCAGAAGATCGCGCGGCCGATCTCGTCCCCGGGCCGGCCGGCATCGATCAGCGCGATCGAGCGGCCCACCAGCCGCGGGATCGCGGCAAAAGCCGCCACGTAGGCGAGGGTGGTCAGCAGCCAGACGGTGTAGTAGCCGCGGTTGCGGCCGATGTAGCCCGCGAGGCGCCGGAGCGCCGAGCGCAGGGGTGTGGTCTTCGCGGCCGACATCACGCTCACCGGCGCAGCCAGCGGGCGAGGCGCGCCCGGTCGACACCGAGCGTCCAGCCCGCAGCAGCCAACACGTGGGTCCCCGCGGTTCGCCACACCCCGCGCTCGAGATAGCGACGGGCCGAAGTGGTGACCGGCAGCGGCAGCAGCGCCAGGCGGCCGCAGCGGCGCATCGCCCGCACGAGGTCGAGGTCCTCCAGGATGGGCGCCTGGGGAACTCCGCCGATCTCTTCGAGCACCGCGCGGCGGACGAACAGAACCTGGTCGCCGTAGGGCCAGCCAAAGAGCGCCGCCCGCAGGCGGGCCGCCCACTCCACCAGGCGCAGCGAGGCGGAGCGCGTGTCGAAGCGCAGGCGAAACGCTCCTCCCACCACGTCCGGTGAGCGAAGGCCCTCGCGAATCACGGCGCCATAGCCCGGCGCGAGCCGGGTGTCTGCGTGCAGGAACACCAGCACATCACTCTCACTGAGTTCGGCTCCGACCTGGAGCTGGCGGGCGCGACCGGGAGAAGAAGCGACGACCCGGGCGCCGGCCAGCGCAGCGATGTCCGGGGTCCCGTCCCGGCTACCCCCGTCCACCACGATCACGACGGCGTCTTCGGTCCTCGAACTCTCGACGGCACCGGCGATCCAATCGGCTTCCTCGAGCGCCGGAATGACCACCGAGAGCTTCACCGGCGCACGATAGCATGCCGCGGAGTCGCTCCCGTGCTCCGGGTCGCCCGAGGGACGGGACCGCGGGCCCGACGGGCGCATTGACAGGGCTCGCCCCGCTCGCCTATCCATCGGACGTGACGCCCACCGAACCGCCGGATCGGCGCCGCTCGAAGGCCCGAAAGCCCGAGCCGAGCGCCCCCAAGTACGCCGCCGCCGGGGTCGACCTCGACCACGACGAAGGCTTCATCGACGAGATCGACAGCATCACCAGGCCGACGCTGCGACCGGAGATCCTGTCGTCGATCGGCGGCTTCGCCGGAATGTTCAAGGCGCCGGAGCGCTACCGCGATCCGGTATTCGTCGCCGGCGCGGACGGCGTCGGAACCAAGCTCAAGCTCGCCGCGCAGCTCGGGCGATACGACACGGTGGGCATCGACTGCGTCGCCATGGTCGTGAACGACCTCATCGTCCAGGGCGCCGAGCCCCTCGTCTTTCTCGACTACCTCGCCATGGAGAGCCTCGACCGCGACCTCGCGGTGCAGGCGCTGCGCGGCGTCGCCGAGGGCTGCCGCCGCGCCGGCTGCACGCTGCTCGGGGGCGAGACGGCCAGCATGCCGGGGGTCTACGCCAAGAACGACATCGAGCTCGTGGGCTTCGGCGTCGGCGTCGTCGACCGCGACCGCATCATCGACGGATCCGGCATCAGCCATGGAGACACGATCCTCGGCATCGCGTCGAGCGGCCTGCACAGCAACGGCTACTCGCTGGTGCGGAGGATCATCGACGAAGAGGTCCGCGACGGCCGCATCGACCTGCGCGCCGAGAACGCGGAGCTCAACTCGACACTGGCGAGTGCCCTGCTCGCGCCCACCCGCATCTACGTCAAGCCGCTTCTCAACCTCATCCGGGACTTCGAGATCAAGGGCCTGGTTCACATCACCGGCGGCGGCTTCCCGGGCAACGTGCCGCGCGTGTTGCCAAAAACGGTCCGGGCGCGCATCGATCCGGCGTCCTGGCCGCGGCCGCCCATCTTCGATTGGCTGCAGCGCATCGGAAGCCTGTGCGAGAACGAGATGCTCCGGGTCTTCAACTGCGGCATCGGCATGATCGTCGTCGTGCCGCCGGATCAGGCCGAGGAGGTCCTCGAGCGCACGCCCGCCCTCGGCGAACGCATCTACCGGATCGGAACCATCGAGGCCGTCGAGCCGGACGGCGCGTCTCTCGTGTTCGGCCCCGCCGAGACCGACGCGGGTTGATGCGGGACCTGCCCTCCGTCGGCGTCGAAGATCGCTTTCGAACGCGGCGCTGGGATGCCGTCGTACTGGGCGGTGCGCTGCCCGGGTTGATCGCGGCCATCCGCCTCGGGATGAACGGCGCTCGGGTGCTGATCCTCGAAGAGACCGCCGCCGTCGACGCCTTTCCGGGGCTGCGCGAGCCATTCCTGGT
>JBHHVG010000426.1:0-3450 GCA_046754165.1 Myxococcota bacterium | reverse complement strand
GCGGCGGGCGAGGATCTCCCAGCGCGAGTAGGCGCGCCCGGTGCTCGACCACTCGACGCGGTCCTCGCGATCGATCCGGTCGATCGCGAAGCCGGCCAGGAGCCCCGCGATCTCGTCGTAGTCGAAGAAGCGCTGGATCGTGCCGCGCTCGACCTCCGCCTCCACCTCCACCGTGTTCGGAGCCACCTCGCGGCCGATCCGCATGTACTCCTGGTCGGCGCTCGCGCGGTTGTGGCGTTCGGGATACCAGATTTCGCTGCTGCACGACATCTGGGTGAACAACCGGTTCCGCCTGCTCCGGCTCCGGTCGCAGAACATCCCGGCCTACGAGGCCTCCGACGTGATCCTCGAGGAGCACCTCGACTACTACCGCGAGCGCCTGCTCGAGATCGACCTCTCTACCTTCGACCTCAAGTGGGAGCTGTTGTGGGAGAGCGTCGATCGGCTGCTCGCGCGCGGCTGCGACCTCTACCTCGTCGAGGCTCCGGTTTCGGCGATGTTCCGGGAGGAGCGCCGAGGCGGCGACCTCGGGGACTTCTCGGAGCGACTCGCACGCGCCGCGGCAGAGCGCGGCATTCCCATGCTGCTGGACGTCGAGCTGCCGACGACGCCCAATCTGATGTGGGACCACACGCACGTGAACGAACGGGGCCGCGATCGGTTCACCGGGATGCTTATCGATCGTTGGGCCGAGCGCTGGCGGGGAACGGCCGGCGACTAGCTGCGGGACCCAAAGACCCGTCTCTTCCGCCGTTACCCGGGCCTCCGCGTACCCGGCGTGTGGCCTCGGCCGACCTGGGCCCCCGCTCTCCGGTTCGCCGACTCCGCGGTGGGGGCGGCGCCCTTGGGTTCCGCAGCTAGTCGCCGCCGCCCGAAGCGACGTCGGGCGCTCTGCCGGGCATCCAATCCTGCCCGCGAGGCGTGTCGTAGGGCATGATCCAAGGCGCTGGTGTGAACCAGCGGTACGGCTCTGCGGCGAGGTCGACGTTCGGATCCACAAGGGGCAGCGGCTTCCTTCCGTTGAGGGACACCACCGCAAGGGATCGCACCTGCACCCGCGGGTGGCCGTTCTGCCGCCCGAGCTCGGCCACATGTTTGGCGAACTGGTGGAGCAGTTGCGGGCGTGGGCACATCTCCCGGTACTGACGCTTCCACAGGTACGCCTGGGCCTCCACCTCCCAGGAGGCGCCGGTGTCCGGGTCGTGGAGGAAGAAGCCGCACTGGGAATCCTTGCCGCGCAGCTTCATGTGCCATGCGAAGCGGTGCCCCTCCTCCGTCCAGCTCACGTTCCCCGGGTAGAGGAAGTGACGGAGTGGAATCAGTACCTGGAACGTCACCCAGATCGTGACGAGCACCGCGGTCGCACGCCGGTAGGGAAGCGCGCGGCCTTCCACCGTTTGCATCGCCCAGGCTGCTGTCACTCCGAAGCGGCGCGCCAGGCGTCGGGGCCAGTCTGGGTCGAAGAAGAGCGCCGTCATCGCCAGCGACAGCCACGGGAAGACGCCGATGCTGAACAGGTGGCTGTTCGTCAGGTGGAAGAACATCGCCACGGTGAAGGCGTATGGGCGGGTCTTTCGCCAGAGCAGGGCGAAGGGGACGAAGCTGTCGAAGAGCATGCCGCCGTAGCTGAGGACGATCGCGAACCAGACCTGATCGACGAGGTACTCGAGGCCCGGAAGCTCGACCGAGCCCGGCAGCCAGTTTCGCAGGGGCCACCCGCGAAGCCAGTCGCCGTTCATCTTCGCGATGCCGCCGAAGAAGTAGACCGCGCCCATCTGGAAGCGCAGGATCCACAGCGCCCAGGCGGGAGCCGTCTGCGAGCGCAGGGACGGCCGCAGCCACGCATCCACGGAGAAGGCGCGGTGAGCCGGAACGAAGATCATGAGGAAGCTGACCAGGCAGATCAGGTAGTAGTGGTTCAAGTAGTAGGTCTGGTCGAGCAGGAAGAAGTAGCTGAAGCCCAGAAAGAAGAGCGCCGCGCTCAGGCGGTACAGGAATCCCAGCGCCATCAGGGCGGCGAGCGTTCCGAGCACCCAGAAGTGCACGTACATGCCGTCTCCGGCCCAGGGCTGCACCCACGAGAATCCCGGGTAGGTGAAGTGGTAGGGCGCCTCGATGAACATCCGGAGCTGCTCACTGGTGAGGTAGCGCTCCGCCTGCCACACCATGATCCCGCCGAAGGCGATACGGAAGATCACCAGGGCAGCGATGTCGACCGGCTCGAAGAGCCGCTCCCACGATTCGCGTACGCGATTCCGAGGTTTCGGCCGCGCCGCCGGATTGCCGCGTTCTCGACTCATGCGAATTCCCTCGCATGGCGCCGCCTCGCCACGCCGGTGTCGGGCGGTGACATGGAGACGTCGGGAGACAGCATTCGCCGGCGCTCGACCGGCGGGTCCTCCGGTACGGGAGCCGACCGCAGCTCGAAGAGGCCCTTTCCGTCGATCTCTCCCCCCATCAGCATGACCGGGAGGTGGAAGCTCGCGATCATCGTGCCCGCCGCCGCCGCGGCGATCGCCGTCCGGACGAATCGGCTCGTCGGCTCGCCGCTTGCGCGCTGCGGTGCCAGCAGATGCGAGGCGAACAGTCCCGCGAAGGCGTTGAAGACCACGAGCGTGGAGATGCGCGAGCGGTCCCAGGCGACCCAGTGCATCAACAGGGGGGACAGGGTCGCGGCGACGTAGAGCGGCGAGAACCGCCCCCATCCTTGAAGGCGGAGCAGCAGCGAGGTGGCCAGCAGCAGGAAGAGCGCGGACGGGGCCGTGCTGCGCAGAGTGACGGGGTCGAGCAGGCGCTCCAACCCCATCGCGGACTGGCTGCGGAAATTCTCCGCGAAGCCGTGGTCGAGGTGGTACGTGCTCATTTCGACCCAGCGCGGGCTGATGACCCGGGCCTCGCTCATCTGCGCCCGCAGCGCATCTACCGACTCCTGTGACTGGGTCAGGCTGGAGAACACGATCACCACCGCAACCGAGGCCACCGGCACCAGCAGCTTCGCGATCGCTGGCACGGGCGACGGTGCGTCGGGGCGATCGCCTCCGCGGAGCTTGAGCCAGGCCGCGAACACGATCACCGGGAAGCCGGCCAACGCGTGCATCTCGTGAACCAGAAGCGTCACGGCGCTCGAGAGCCCGGCGGCGAGCAAGCGACCGCGGCCGACCAGGACGATGCAAGCGAACGTCGCGATCACGACCAGGTGGTCGAGATACCCCACGAGATGGGCGGAGAGGACGACGAACGGCGACGAGACGAAGACCAGCGCGCAGGCGATCGACAGCACGGGAGTCTTTCGGCGGATTCCACCGCGGCCGATCTCGAAGGCCGACCAGAGGTAGATCGCGCTCAGCACCGTGAAGATCACGAGCGAGAGGATCGTGACGATGCGGAAGATCTCGTCGTTCGCCTTGTGGACGATGATCGGCTGGACCAGCTCGCCGACCAGCCCGCGTG
>JBHHVG010000425.1:0-3463 GCA_046754165.1 Myxococcota bacterium | reverse complement strand
GACCGCAGCCGCGCTGTTGGCGGCGGCGATCTCTGCGAGCAGGATCCCGCGCTCGACGGCGTCGTCGCGGGCGATCACCATCTCGAACGCGAGAAACAGGATCGACGCGACGATCAGGGAGATCCCGCTCGGGAGCGCACCCAGCAGCATGAGCCGGCGGCCCAGCGATCCGCCCAATCGCTGGTCGCTGGTTCGCGACCTTGCGATGCTCGAGCTCGAGGAGCTACTGCGAAACATCGTCGACGACTTCGACGGCGAGTCGTAGCAGCTTCGGATCGATCCTCAATCCGGCACGCTTGGCCGCGGCGCGATTGATCGAGAACGCGAGTCTCTTGCCGCGGGATTGCAGCTGGATCATCCCGCCGCGCTTTACGAAATCGTTGCTGTCCCCCACGGTCAGGATCGGACGTGCTTCGAGATCGTGGAGCGTCGAGGCGCGGCTGCCGGCGTTGGAGAGGAACATCACGTGAATGTCCTGACCGGGTGCCCACGAGTCGACCGCGACCACCTCGACCGGACGTCCCCGCACCTGCTTGCCGGCCGTTGCTTCGCCGAGCGCCCGCGTGATCTCCGTGTCCCCCACGACACCGAACCGGATCGGGGAATCCCTGCCGGCGAAGCTCGACTCGGGCCACCGCGTCAGACTCGCGAATCGGTAGAGGAAGGCGGCCTTGAGACCCGACTCACTTCGCGTCTCGCGGGCGTGAGAAGGCTCGGAACGCGTGCACAGCGCCAGAAGAGCGAGTGCCGAGATTGCGGCGACATACCGGCGTGTCATCTGGGTCAGAATGTCCACTCGAGGGTCCCGCTCAGCGTCCAGTCGGTCTCGAGCTGCGGGCCGTCGAGTCTCTGGTAGACGGGAATTCCACCTTCGACCGCACCGCGCAGGCCGCCGAGACGCCCTGTGGTGGCAAACAGGTTGACGCCGAAGAGCAGGTCGAGCCGTTGCCCGGCGCGCCGGTCGGGGTCAGCCGTGGGAACCATGGCCGGATTCAAGCTCGGATCGGCGCCGTGGATGTTCATCCAATGGCCCCACAACAGGCGAAGTGACCCGCTGCTCCAGGCGGTGATCTTGCGCGCCGCCCAGACGGTCGACTCGTAGCGGTTGCCGAGCCGGTAATCGTGTTCGTTCTTGCCGAAGCGGAGCGTGCCGGAGCCGTGCACCCCCCACTGCCAGCTGGGTACCTGCCCGATATACGTCAGGCCGGGAAGGAGATCCCAGGTACCGGATCCGAGCTGCATGGGGTATGGCAGGCGCGCCGACATGCCGGGCGCCATTCCGGGAAGCTTGTCCGACTCGTCGATCGAACCCGTCGGGAAGCTCAGCCCACCCACGGCGATCAGCTGGTGGTTGTCCGACTCCAGCAGGCTGTACAGGCCGCGGAGGCTCACGTCGCCGATGCCCTGGCTGCGGGTGGTGAACCGCAGCCCGTCGATCCGGATGTGATCCATGGACTTTCGGATGTACGGAACCATCAGCATCGCCGTCAGATCGTCGGTCATTCCGTACATGACGTGGAACATGTGCATCTCCATGTTCATGTCGGTCGGGGTCACCGAGAAACCGTCTGCGAAGACCGAGGCCGTCGTCCGGTCGTGGGTCCCGTCTCGGTTTCCATCCATCCGCATGTACATGAAGCGGTACCCGACCATCCACTCGCCGCGTTCGTGCGTATGGTGGATGCCGGTGACGGCCATCCGATCGAGCTCGGTCTCGAGGAGTTCTTCCAGACTCAGCTCGGTGAGATCTTCAGCGGAGCTGGTTTCCGGAGACATCGCGAGCAGGAACGCGAATGCGATCGCCCCGAACCCAAGGGTCGCGGGTGAGGACCGTCTGTCGGTCACGGAATTCCCCTCTCGGCTCGGCGGTTTGTCTCCAGAGGGGAGTTCTGTTGTCGACGCGGCGGAACGTCTACATGAGCAGAATTGGACAAAATGCCACGGTGCGCGGGAATTCAGAGTTGCTGGAAGAATTCAACCGGGCTCGAATCGGTTTCCAGGCGACGACGGCCTCGGTCCCGGTCCATTTCGGGCACCCGGCGCGGGCGTTGGCAACGGGCATGCCCCCTGTTGGGGGGAGCGCGAGCCACGCTCAGAGCGATCCGCCGCGTTCGGTGAGGAAGCCGGGCGTTGGACGAGAGCTCGGAAGATCCCTGTCAGTCAGTTGATCGCGCCCGACCTCTTGAGCTCTTCGATGCGCTCCCAGGGGACGCCGAGCTCGAGCAGGATCTCCTCGCTGTGCTGGGCGTGCTCCGGACCCTTGCGCAGCTCCGGCGGCGTGCCGTCGAACTGCACCGGGTTGGCGACGAGCCGAAAACTCTGGCCGTCGCCGATGTCGACCTCGCGGATGTGCTCGTTGGCAATCACCTGTGGGTCGTTGGGAATCTGCGCCATGGTCTGGAACGGCGCCCATTGGCCCTTCATGGCGCCGAGGCGGTCGCGCCACTCTTCACCCGTGGCGGTCTCGAAGATCTCCTGGAGGACCGCGCGGGCCGCATCCGCGTTTTCGCCAAAGGCCTCGGGCGTCGCGAAGCGCGGATCGAGGGCGAGATCAGGACGGCCGAGGTGGGAGACCGTGTCGGCCCAGTAGTGGTGGCCCTGCAGCATGGTCAACATGATCGAGCCACCGCCCTTGGCGCGGTAGAGACCGACCAGCGGGTTGATGAACGCCGCGCCGGCCGCGAGCGCCCCGCCGGCTCCGCCGCTCGCGAGCATCGACGCAGTGAGGCCCGCGCCCATGGCCCACAGGCCCGTGCCCAGCAGTGAGATGTCCACGACCGACGGCTCGCCGCTGCGCTCGCGGGCGAAGAGGGCCGCGGCGATGCCTCCGGCGATGGCCATGCCGCCGATCGAATCGCCGTAGCCCGGGCCGGGCTGCATGGTCGGCGGCTCGCCCTCGCGGCGCATGCCCATGCCGCTGCCGCTGCGCGCCCAGTAGTCCGTGGAGTCGTAGCCGCCCTTGTGCGCCTCCGGTCCCTTGGCGCCGTGGGCCGTTCCGCGCGCGTAGATGATCTCGGGGTTGACCGCACGGATGTCGTCGACGTCGATGCGCATCTTGGCTCGCGCCTCGGGCAGGAAGTTCGTGAGGAAGACATCGGACCTCTTCACGAGTTCGTGCAGCAGCTCCACGCCCTCCGGGTGGGTGAGGTCGAGACCAAGGCTGCGCTTGCCGCGGTTCGAGTGCTCCATCAGGAAGTTGATGTTCGCGGTGTTGTCCATTCCGCCCACGCGGATGAGCCCGCGCTGTCCGTCGCCTTTCACCGGGTGCTCGATCTTGATGACATCGGCGCCCCAATCCGCGAGTACCGCCCCGGCGGATGGCACGAACGTATATTGGGCGACTTCGACTACGCGGACTCCCTGCATCACCTCGTGCATGCGATCTCTCCTACCTGACCGACGCGCCGGGCCGACGCGCAACCCGACCACTGCGCCGGATCCGGCATCATACCCCGAATCCTTC
>JBHHVG010000424.1:0-3470 GCA_046754165.1 Myxococcota bacterium | reverse complement strand
CCACCCGGACATCGGACCCTGGCTCACCAACGTCTTCCGCGACGACTCAGCCTAGCCCGGATCCGATAGCGCGATCAGCGCCACTCCGGCGACGTTTACACAGGCTCCGATGAGTCGCAGCCGTCCAGGGCGCTCGCGCAGCCAGACGATCCCGAGCATCAGGGCGAAGAGCACGCTCGTCTGGCGGGCGGCGACGACGTAGCTGACCGGGGCAGTCTCGAGCGTCAGCAGGATCAGTGAATAGCCCACCAGGCTCGCGAGGCTGGTCGCCGTCGCCCGCATCCGCTCGTCGCGGCCGATCGAGACGATCTGACGGACGCTTCGCTGGCGCAGCACCAACGGCGCGAAGACGAAGCCGCAGCTGCAGCTGATGGCAAGGCAGTAGAAGAGGGAGCGCGGTACCGGGCTCGTCCACGGGGACGCTCCCAGCGCACTCATCGCGCCCTTGTCGCACAGCGAATACGCGACCGTCGCAGCCAGCGTGAGGTAGGCGGGCAGCGCGGCTGGGGTCGACAGGCTCGACCAGCGCAGACCCTGTCCGATCTGGACCAGCCACATGCCGAACACCACGACGGCGATTCCGGCACCGCCCAGCGGGGAGATCGACTCGCCCAGGAGCGGTACGGCGACCAACGGAACGAAGGCCGGTGTCGAGCGGGTGATCGGATAGACGAGCGTGAGGTCGCCGCGCTCGTAGGCGCGGCTCATCCAATAGTAGTAGCCACCGTGGGCGAGGCTCGTGGCGACCAGCCAGCCCCAGACGCCGGAGGGAATCTCCGCGAGGTGGATCCACGGCAGCGTTCCGACGAGCAGCACCAGCGGCGGCGCAAGCTGGTGAAGGTTGAAGATCAGCGGGTCGCGGCTGTTCTTGATGGACGCGCTCCAGACCGCGTGAAGCAGGGCCGAGGCGAGAACCAGCGCCAGGTCCGCGAAGGTCACCGGGCAGGCTCTCGCCCGTGAGACGTTCCCCGCGATCCGGGGAGGCCGGCAGCCTCCCGGAGGAGCTGCGTCAGCTCGCCTTCCGGACCTTCTCCGAGCGTGCCTGCACGGCCGGGGCGCGCTTCTTGAGCTGGAAGGGTGGGTAGACCGGGACCTCGACCGTGAGGGTGGTTCCATCCGGGCGGGTCAGCTCCCGCACCACGACCCGCAACGGCTCGAGGGGTTCGCCCTGGATGTTCTCGCGTCCCGCTTCGGATCGCTGCTCCGATCGGCTGCCTTTTCTGACCACGGTCACCGCCTTTCGTCGCGAATGACGCCGGGTCCCTGCTGGTTTGGACGGCGCCAGCTCTGCCTTTATTGATCGGCGCAACCGGGATTCGGTTCCAGTGGTTTTTGCAAGAAGGCGAAGAAAAGGCGAAACATCTCGGAAAAACAAAACCCGCTCTCGGCGGGTTTTTCCGGATCACTTGAATAGAACAAACATAGCACAGCGTGGGGATTGCGCAAGGACCGGCGGAAAGGTTCGGCAAATTGGCTCTCCGACCCCTGAAATCGCATTTGACGGCGTGATTTCGGCCTGCCGCGCCCCCGAAACGTCCCCGCCCGACGGTCGAATTCAGACGACGATGTTCACGAGGCGGCCCGGCACGACGATCACCTTCTTCGGTTCTCGGCCATCCAGGTGCCGCGCCGCGTTCGGCTCCCCCAGGGCGGCCGCGCGGATCGTGGCCTCGTCCGCGCCGGTCGCCACCTCGATCTCGCCCCGGCGCTTGCCGTTCACCTGGACGGCCAAGGTCACGGTGGCGTCGACCAGGAGCGCTGCGTCCGGCTCCGGCCAGGCTTCGCGGGCGATGCTCTGCGGGTGTCCGAGGCGCTGCCACAGCTCCTCGGCGAGGTGCGGCGCGAAGGGCGCGAGCAGCAGCACGAAGGTTTCGGCAGCCGCTTTCGGGAGAGGCGCGTCCTTGGTGATGTCGCGCACGAAGACCATCAGCTTCGAGATCGCCGTGTTGAACGCCATCTCCTCGATGTCCTGGGTCACGCCCTGCACCGTCCTGGCGGCGAGGCGCGCCTGCTCCGGCGTCCCATCGCCTTTCACCAGAACGGCCGGCCGTGTGGCGGCTTCGTCGCCGGCGTAGAGCCGATAGACCCGCTGCAGGAAGCGGTGGACGCCCGGGATCGAATCCGTGGACCAGGGCGCCCCCTTGTCGAGCGGCCCCATGAACATCTCGTAGAGGCGCATCGAGTCCGTGCCGTACTCGGCGATGATATCGTCGGGATTGACGACGTTGCCCCGGCTCTTCGACATCTTCTCGGTCACTTCCTCGAGGACGAGGCCGTCGATCGAGGGGTGCATCGGGACGTCGCCATCGCCCCAGCGGACGTCGGCGGCGTTCACCCAGCGGGCCTTGAGGGGAGCGCCGGTCTCGGCGTGTACCCAGGCGTCCGGTGTCTGGTGCGCCGCGGTGGACGGATAGGCGACCGCTTCGAAGTCCGGGTCGTCGCTCGGGTTGTCGTCGAAGTATCGGTAGCTGTACCCGAGGATCATGCCCGGATTGAGGAGCTTCTGGAACGGCTCCTTCGTGTGCACCAGTTCGAGGTCGTAGAGCACCTTGTGCCAGAAGCGCGAGTAGAGCAGGTGCAACACTGCGTGCTCGGCGCCGCCCACGTAGAGGTCGACCGGCATCCAGTACTGCTCTGCCTCGGGGGAACAAGGCGCCTCCTGGTTGCTCGGATCGCAGAACCGCAGGTAGTACCAGCAACTTCCCGCCCACTGGGGCATCGTGTTGGCGTCGCGCCGGGCCGGCGCCCCGGTCTCTGGATCCGTCGTCTCGATCCAGTCGCGCGCCCGCGCCAGCGGCGGCTCGAACTCGCCGCTCGGCTTGAAGTCCTCGAGATCCGGCAGCAACACCGGGAGGTCGCTCTCGGGCACGAGCTTGGTCGTGCCGTCCTCGAGGTGGATCACCGGGAAGGGTTCGCCCCAGTAGCGCTGGCGGCTGAAGAGCCAATCCCGGAGCTTGTAGTTGACGGTTTCTCCGCCCTTGCCGTTCTCCGCGAGCCACGCGCACATCCGGGCCTTCGCGTCCGGCGTCTCCAGGCCGTCGAGGAAATCCGAGTTCACGCTCACGCCATTCCCCACGAATGCCTCGTTCGCGACGTCTCCGCCGCTCACCACCGAGACGATGGGCAGGTCGAAGCGTCGCGCGAATTCGTAGTCGCGCGTGTCGTGGGCGGGCACCGCCATCACCGCACCGGTGCCATAGCTGGCCAACACGTAGTCGGCGATCCAGATGGGGATGCGCGCTCCCGTGACCGGGTGGGCGGCGGCGGCGCCGGTGAACGCGCCGCGCTTCTCCTGGGTGTCGGCGAGCCGGGCGCGCTCGCTTCGACGAGCGGCCCGCTCCGCCTCCGCCTCCACCGCATCGCGCTGTTCGGGCGTCGTGATTTCCGCGACCAGCGGATGCTCGGGAGCGAGAACCATGTACGTCGCACCGAAGAGCGTATCTGGCCGCGTGGTGAATACCTCGATGCGG
>JBHHVG010000423.1:0-3491 GCA_046754165.1 Myxococcota bacterium | reverse complement strand
CGGGAGCGCACGATCGAGGAGCGCCTGATCGATTCGCTCTCGCGGGTGAAGGGCGCATTCAGCATCGTGATGCAGACGGCCGACACGCTCATCGCCGCCCGCGACCCGAACGGCTTCCGCCCGCTCAGCCTGGGGCGCCTCGACGGTGCCTGGATCGTCGCCAGCGAGACATGTGCGCTCGATCTGATCGGCGCCAGCTTCGAGCGGGACATCGATCCGGGCGAGGTGGTCGTCATCCGCCGCGGCCGCCTGCGCACGCTGCGGCCCTTCAAATCCAGCGCGAGCGAGCGCTTCTGCATCTTCGAGTACATCTACTTCGCGCGGCCCGACTCCAACCTGAACGGCCAGAACGTCTACCACTACCGCAAGGAGCTGGGGCGATTGCTGGCCCGCGAGCATCCGGTTGCCGCCGACCTGGTGGCGCCCGTTCTCGACTCGGGCAATACCGCGGCCCTCGGTTACGCCGAGGAGTCCGGCATTCCGTACGAGCAGGCCATCATCCGCAATCACTACGTGCGCCGCACCTTCATCGAGCCGGCGCAGTCGATCCGACATTTCGGTGTGAAGGTCAAGCACAACGCCGTGAGGGGCATTCTCGAGGGCAAGCGAGTCGTGCTGGTCGATGACTCCATCGTCCGGGGCACGACGCTGATCAAGCTCGTCACGATGCTGCGCTCGGCGGGCGCGACGCAGGTCCACCTTCGCATCTCGTCGCCGCCGACGACCGGTCCGTGCCGCTATGGCATCGACACGCCGACCGAAGAGGAGCTGATCGCCCACCGGCACTCGGTCGAGGAGATCTGCGAGATCATGGGCGCCGACAGCCTCGGCTACCTCTCGGTCTCCGGCCTGTCGAAGTCCGCGGAGCCCCTCAAGATCGGCCACTGCGACGCCTGCTTCTCCGGGAACTACCCGGTCCCCGTCGAGGCCAGCGAAGACCGGCCGCAGCTCTCGCTGTTCCGCGACGTCTCTGAAGACGGAGACTGACGTGGGCGGCGACGCCCGCGGCATGCTCGACCGGGACGATCTCGCGCGACGGGTCGAAGACGGCAGCATCGAGACCGTCATCACCGCGTTTCCCGACCTCTACGGACGGCTCGTCGGCAAGCGCATCCACGCCCCCTTCTTTCTCCACGAAACCGCGTCGCACGGGATGCACGTTTGCGACTACCTGCTCGCCTGCGACATGGAGATGGACCCGACGCCGGGCTACGCCTACACCAGCTGGGAGCAGGGCTACGGCGACCTCCACGCGGTCCCGGACTTCGCGACGCTGCGCATGGCCACGTGGCTCGACCGCACGGCCCTCGTGCTGTGCGACGCGGTAGCCGAGGGGGGCAACGACCTCGTCGACGTGGCGCCCCGCAGCGTTCTGCGCCGCCAGATCGAGCGGGCCGCCGAGCGGGGCTTCACGGCGAAGATGGCCAGCGAGCTCGAGTTCTATCTCTTCAGCGACGACTACGCGGCGGCCCACACCAAGGGCTACCGCGGGCTCGCGACCAGCCAGAAGTACATCGAGGACTACCACATCCTCTCGGGGAGCTTCGCCGAGCCGATCATCGGCGACATCCGCCGTCACGTCGACGCGTCGGGGGTTCCGGTGGAGTTCAGCAAGGGCGAATGGGGGCCGGGACAGCACGAGATCAATCTGCGCTACGCCCCCGCTCTCGAGATGGCCGACCGCCACGTGATCTACAAGCTCGCGGCCAAGGAGGTCGCGGCCCAGCGCGGCAGCGCCGTCACCTTCATGGCCAAGTGGGACGAGGCGTTCGCGGGCAGCAGCATGCACGTACACATGAGCCTGTGGGACGAATCCGGAGCGCCCGCCTTTGCCGGCGACACGCCCCTGGCCGGGACGGCGGTGACCGGCTCCGAGGTCTTTCTTGGCTTCCTCGGCGGATTGCTCGCGCACGCGCGCGAGTTTTCGTGGTTTTTTGCACCCAATGCGAACTCGTACAAGCGCTTCCGGCCCGGCAGCTTCGCACCCACCGGGATCGCCTGGAGCTACGACAACCGCACGGCGGGCTTCCGCGTCGTGGGGCGGGGGCCATCGCTGCGCGTCGAGTGCCGCATCCCCGGCGCCGACGCCAATCCCTACCTGGCCTACGCGGCCCTGCTGGCGGCCGGCCTCGACGGCGTCGAGCGCGGGCTGGACCCCGGCCCGGCCTTCGAGGGAGACGTCTACGCGGCAGACGGCCTGACGCAGGTGCCGGCCACGCTCGTCGACGCGATCGCCGCCCTGGAGGAGAGCAGCTTCGCGCGGGTGGCCCTGGGCGACGCGGTGGTGGACCACTGCCTGCACTTCGCCCGCAGCGAGCGCACGGCCTGCGAGGCCCCGGTGAGCGACGTCGAGCGCGCGCGCTACTTCGAGCGCGTCTGACCCGGAGTCCGCAGGGACGCAGCGGATCCCCGCAGACAGCCCATTGAGCCCCGGGTCCGGTACGCCGATGAGGCCAATGGGGGAATCTGTCCCCGGAGAACGGTCTTGGTGCGGTCGCTACGGGTCGAATTCGCAACCGCTGAGAAATTCCAGCGGGAGCACTCGGATAACCTCGTCAATGGCGGAGTCTTCGTGGAGACCACCGAGACGTTCGAGCTGCGCGAGAACGTCGAAGTCGACATCGTATTGTTGTTCTGCGACACGCAGGTGACGCTGGCGGGCGAGGTCGTCCACATCGTGCCGCCGGAGATGGCGAGCGCTGGCGGCAAGCCGGGCGTGGCCATCCAGTTCTCCTACGCGCCGGCGGAGGTGGCCGGACGGCTCGAGCCGCTGCTGGCGGCCGGCGGTGTCACGGCACCGCCCAGGCGTGTGGATTCCGGCCGGAGACGGGCGCCGCGGACGCCGGCCCGCGTGCCGGTGCGTATCGACGGCGCCGGAGCTGCGGTCCAGGGCACGGCCCGCAATCTCAGCAACAGCGGTGTCCTGGTCGCGACACCCGCGGGCGGCATCCGCGTGGGACAGAACGTCCGCATCGCCGTCGAGAACCCGACCACGGGCGAGGTCCTGGAGATCGACGGCACGGTGATGCGCGAGATCGCGTCCGGTGGCGAGGTGGCGGCCGTCGGCATCCAATTCGATCCGGCGGACGACGAGCGATCCGGAGTCGAGCTCTTCCTCGAGCAGGTGCAGAGTATCGAGCACACGCGGCGGCTTGGCGGCATCGAGGGGCCGATCGATGAGCTCGGCCCGCAGAACCTGCTGCAGATGTTCGGCAACGCAGCACCGGCGGGAACCCTGGTGCTGCGCAACGGCGAGGAGGAGGGACTGATCGGCTTCGAGAACAAGCTGCTGCGCTACGCGCGGCTGGGCAGCGCCAGCGGCATGAAGGCGCTGGTGCGGATGCTCTCCTGGGAGCAGGGAAACTTCGAGTTCCACGCGAGTCTCGAGCCCATGGACGAGGCCGACGCCCCGCTGCCGCTCGAGGCCGCGATCTTCGAGGCCGTCCGCGAAATGGACGAGACCAGCCGCATCGACCAGAGCCGCATGCCCC
>JBHHVG010000422.1:0-3495 GCA_046754165.1 Myxococcota bacterium | reverse complement strand
GCTGACCCTGCTGGGCGAGGGCCAGCCGGTCTTCCTGCTGGATCTCAACCAACTGTGATGATGATGTCACGGCGAGCCGCCGAGATCGACCGCCTGTGTGAGCTGGCCTCCGTCGGAGCGGGCCCGGCCGGCGCGGCCCTCGGCCGCCTGCTCGGTGCGACGGTGTTCTCGCGCGCGCCGCTCGTCCGGAGGGCGGCGGATGCGACGCACCTGGACGCCGACTGCATCGGCATCGTCTTCGACGCAGAGGGCGATCTGTCCGGGCGCGTCGCGATCGTGCTGCGGGAGTCGGAGCACCGGGATGCCGTCGCGTTGATGGTGGGACGCCGGGATCCCGACGCCGGCGTCGCCGAGTCGGCGCTGCGCGAGCTCGGCAACATCCTCGCGTCGCAGACCGTGTCCGCCATCGCCGACAGCCTGGGGGCGACGATCATGCTGTCGGTGCCGACGTTGGTGACGGAGTCCGCCGCCGAACGCCTGCCCGCGATGTTCGCCGAGCGCGGCGCACACACGCGGATCGAGTCCGAGCTCGCCGACGCCGACGGAGCCCGGCGCGGGCTGCTCGTCTTCGTGCCGGATCCGACGAAGGACACCCGCGCTTAGCCCGCGCCGGGGGCTTGCGATACCGTGGATTCCTGCGGCCGGTGCCGCCACCCCCGAAAGCCCGGGAGCCCGCGTGAACCGAGACGACATCCGTTCCCTGCTCGAGCGCGTGAAGAGCGGCGAGGTCGACAGCGAGCAGGCGCTCGAAGCGCTCTCGATGCTGCCCTTCCGCGAGATCGCCGGTGCACGGGTCGACACCCACCGGGCCCTGCGCGCCGGCATTCCCGAGGTGATCTACGCGCCCGGCAAGACGCCGCGGCAGATCGCGGACATCGTGCGCACCCTGCGCAAGGCCGGGCAGTCCGTGCTGGCCACCCGAGCCGACGCGGATGTCGCGCGCGCCGTGCAGGACGAGATCGGCAGCGGCCGTTACGAGCCGGTCGGACGCACGCTGTGGTTCGGGCCGGCGGAGGTCGCCCCCGTCGGCGCCGGCACCATCGCGGTGGTCTGCGCGGGGACTGCGGACCTTCCGGTCGCCACGGAGGCGGCCACGGTCGCGCGGCTGTTCGGCAACAAGGTCGAGACGGTCGCCGACGTGGGCGTGGCGGGGCTGCACCGCCTGCTCGCCGCCAACGAGCTGTTGCGCTCCGCGCGCGTGCTGATCGTCGTGGCGGGCATGGAGGGTGCGCTGCCGTCGGTGGTGGGCGGACTGGTCGACAAGCCGGTCATCGCGGTGCCGACGAGCGTCGGCTACGGCGCGTCCTTCGGCGGCATCTCCGCGCTGCTCGGGATGCTGACGAGCTGCGCCTCCAACGTCACCGTGGTCAACATCGACAACGGCTTCGGGGCCGCCTATGTCGCGACGCTCATCAACCGGCCCTAGGCGCGTCCGCGGCGCGGCATCCGGCGCCCGGGTGCTGCACCTCGACGCCTTCTCCGGCGCCGCCGGCAACATGTTCCTGGCTGCGATGCTCGACCTCGGCCTGTCGCGCTCCGAGCTCGAGCAGCAGCTGGCCGGCCTCGATCTGCCACACAGCCTCAAGGTGCGGAAGGTGTCGCGCGGAGCGCTGTCCGCCCGCCACGTGCGCGTGGCGGTGCCGGGCGGGGCACGGCGCGGCCACGGCCGCCACTACCGCGAGATCGTCGACGTCATCGCCAAGGCCCAGCTCGACGACGCCGTGCGCGACCGGGCGCTGGCGATCTTCGAGGCCCTCGCGCGCGCCGAGGCCACGGTGCACGGCAGCTCGATCTCCGAGGTCCACTTCCATGAGGTCGGCGCGATCGACGCCATCGTCGACGTCACCGCCGCCGCGATCGCCAGCGTACGCCTCGAGATCCGCCGCGTGACCTGCGGGCCCGTCGCCCTCGGCGAGGGCACGGTCGAGACGGCCCACGGCCTGCTGCCGCTGCCGGCCCCGGCAACGCTCGAGCTGCTGCGGGGTGTGCCGACGGTGCCCGCCCACGTCGCCTGGGAGACGGTGACGCCCACCGGCGCCGCGATCCTGCGCACGCTGGTCGACGAGTTCTGCTCCATGCCCGCCATGACGATCGAGAAGATCGGCCACGGTGCCGGCGAGGACCGCCCCGGCCCGATGCCAAACGTGCTGCGCGCCGTGCTCGGGCGCAGCGGACGGATCGCGGCCGACCGGGTCGTCGCCCTCGAGACCAACCTCGACGATCTCGTGCCCGAGCACTTCGACTACCTGATGGAGCGGCTGCTCGAGGCCGGCGCCCTCGACGTGTCGATCCAGCACATCCAGATGAAGAAGAACCGCCCGGGCTTCCTGGTGCGCGTGCTGGCGCGCCCGGCGGACCGGATCGCCCTGGCGGGCATCCTGTTCGCGGAGTCGACCGCCATCGGCGTCCGCAGCGCAGAGCTCGACCGGGTCGTGCTCGAGCGCGAGCAGATGCGCGTAGACACCGCCTACGGCCGCATCGGTGTCAAGGTGGTCTGGGACCTCGAGGGCCGCCCGCTGGTGTCCGCGGAGTACGACGACTGCAAACAGGCGGCCCGCAAGTCCGGCGCTCCGCTGCGCGACGTCGTGCGCGCGGCGGAAGAAGCCGCTCGCGACGGTCTCGACTGACGTGCCGGCCGCCGACCCGTCGCGCTTCGATCTGCCCGGCGACGGCCCGGCAGCGGTGCTGTGCCTGCACGGCTTGACCGGCACCCCCTACGAGGTCCGCCCCCTCGGCGAGGCGCTGTCGCGCCAGGGCCTGCGCGCCGTCGGGCCGGTGCTGCCCGGCCACAACGCGACGCCGGAGCAGCTGGCCCGGACGCGCCACACCGATTGGCTCGACGCGGCCTCGGGCGAGCTGCGCGCTCTGCGGGCGCGCCACGAGCGCGTCTGCGTGCTGGGGCTCTCCATGGGCGCCCTGCTGTCGCTGGTGTTGGCGTCGGAGCACCCGGTCGCCGGCGTCGTCAGCATCGCGGCGCCACTGCGGCTGCGCCATCCGATCATGCGCCTGATCCCGGTGCTCAAGGTCGTGCTCCCGATGTGGAAGAAGCGGGGGGGGCCGGACATCCGGGACGACGCGGCCCGCGCCCGGCACCCGGGCTACGACCGCATGCCCCTGCGCAGCGTTCACGAGCTCCAGCGCCTCCAGCAGCGCGTGCGCGCCGGTCTCTCCGACATCACTGCGCCGATCCTCGTGGCCCACGGCGCCCGGGACCGCACGGCGAATCCGGCCGACGCCGAGGTGATCCACGCCTCGGTCTCGTCGAGCGAGCGGGAGCTGTGCGTGTTCGAGGAATCGGCCCACGTGCTGCCCGTGGATGTCGACGGCCCGCGCCTGGCCGAGGCCGTCTGCAAGTTCGTCGGCCGCCACGCCCGCTGACCCGCACCCCCAGCTTGCAAAGGCGCGGGTCGGCCGGGGAGCGCGCCCTGGGGGAGTCTCGGCCGGGCCCGCTCCGGGGCGCCGCCGAGACATCCCGCCCGACCTCGCGCGGATTCC
>JBHHVG010000421.1:0-3503 GCA_046754165.1 Myxococcota bacterium | reverse complement strand
TGAGGCCAAGCGGCACGGCATCGAGTTCGGGGATCCCCGCATCGACCTGGCGAAGCTGCGCGCCTTCAAGGATCGTGCGGTCTCGCGCTTGACCCGGGGCCTCTCCGGACTGGCCGAGCAGCGGCGCGTCGAGGTGTTGCGCGGCGACGCGGCTTTCACCGCGCCGGACCAGATCCGCGTCGTCGGAGCGACTGGGCCGACGACTGTTTCTTTCGACGACGCCATCGTCGCGGCCGGATCCCGCCCCATCGAGCTTCCGGATACGCCCAGCGGTGATTCGCGCTTGATCGACTCGACCGGAGCCCTGGCCCTCGAGGACATTCCGGCGCGCCTGTTGGTCGTCGGCGGCGGCATCATCGGGCTCGAGATGGCGACGGTCTACGCCGCGCTCGGGTCGGCGATCACGCTGGTCGAGTTCACGGACACCCTGATCCCGGGCTGCGACCGCGACCTGGTGAAGCCGCTCGAGCGGCGCATCCGGCGCTCCTACGAGAACATCTTCCTGCGCACACGAGTCGCCCGTATCGACGCGGAAGGCGGCGGCCTTCGGGCCCATTTCGACGGGAAGAAGGCCCCGGAGTCGGACCTCTTCGACAGGGTACTGGTGGCGGTGGGACGGCGGGCCAACGCCGACCGCATCGGCGCCGAGGCGGCGGGCCTCGCGGTCGACGAACGCGGCCTGCTGCGGGTGGATTCCCGGCAGCGCACCAATGTCGAAACCATCTACGCGGTGGGGGACATCACCGGGCCGCCGATGTTGGCGCACAAGGCCAGCCACGAGGGCCGCGTCGCCGCCGAGGTGATCGCCGGGCTGCCGGCCGCCTTCGACGCCGAGGGGATTCCGTCCGTGGCCTACACCGATCCGGAGATCGCCTGGGTGGGGCTCAGCGAGACCGACGCCCGCGAGCGCGACGTCGCCTACGAGGTCGGCTCGTTCCCCTGGTCCGCCAGCGGCCGGGCGCTCTCGATGGGGCGCAACGACGGCATGACGAAGCTGCTCGTCGACCCGCAGACGCGGCGCATCCTCGGCGCCGGCATGGTCGGACGCCACGCCAGCGAGCTCGTGGCCGAGGCCGTCGTGGCCATGGAGATGGGCGCGGAGGCCCTGGACATCGGCCCCTCGATCCATCCCCATCCGACCCTGTCCGAGACCCTCGGCATGGCAGCCGAGATGGTCGAGGGCACCATCACCGACCTCTACGCGCCGAAGTAGCGGCCTGTATCCTGCACCCCGCGAACGTCATCGACCCGGAGCGAGTGGATCGCCCGGACGCCCGAGGAAACCCCGGCGTACCGCCCGCGCAGTGGAAGTGCCGGGCCGCGAGGCCGGGCACACCCGCAAGCAGCTGCGTCGCCGATCCCGTCGCCTCCGGCGAGCGGCTGGAGAGACCATGTGGGAGCTCCGCCGAAGCTCGTGAGCGGTTCCCTGACTCGAGCCGACGCCAGAAGCGCTGAGGGGACACCTCAGGGGTGGCCGTTCCACCGGTATCGGTGTCATCTCCGATTCGAGAAATCGTGACAACCGCGTCAGGGCCGCTGGAAGGCGCGTGGGCACCGATCCCGCACGAGGGGCCTGCACGGGATGCGGCGTGGGGATCGGCTCGGCTAGGCGAATGGGCAGATTCGTGGGCTCTGCGGCTAGACTGGACTCTTCCCCGTCGGAGACCCTCGATGCTTCGTTCCCCGCTCCTGCGCACTCTGCTCCCGGTGGCCCTGCTGGTGTCGCTGCCGGGCTGCGCGGCCAAGCAGAAGATCGCTCTCGACTGCATCCCGGATTCCGGCGCCATCTTCGTCGACGGCCAGCGCCTCGACGAGGTGCCCTCGGAGCTCGTGTTGCGCAGCGATCGCCCCCACACCGTCTACTACAAGGGCGCCGGCGCGGTGCCCGAGCTGGTCGTCCTGAAGAGCGAGGAGGTCGATGGAGACACGCGCCTCGCCCCGGCCGAGATCTGCATCCGACCGCGCAGGCTGCGGGCTGGCCAGGAGCTGACCGTCGAGATCGACCGGTCGGTCTCGGCCGCACCGCCCAGCGGCGATTCCGGCTCGGTCAGCACGGTCGATCTCGATCCCCGGCCGGACTTCATCCTCGAAGCGCCGTAGCCGCGCGCAGGCGGTGCGGCGGCGGAGGGTCCCGCCGCGGGTGTGGGTCTGGCGCCGCCGCTCAGCAGGCCTCGAAGAGCGAAGCCAGGCCCTGGCCGCCGCCCACGCACATGGTGACGATGCCGTAGCTCTTTCCTTGGCGCCGCAGCTCGCGCACCAGGTGCCCTGTCATCCGCGAGCCGGTCATCCCGAACGGGTGGCCGATCGAGATGGAGCCGCCGTTCGGGTTGAGCTTCTCGTCCGGGATGTCTAGCTGGCGCTGGCAGTAGAGGAGCTGGGAGGCGAAGGCCTCGTTGAGCTCGATGAGGTCGATGTCGTCCAGGCGGAGGCCGTGCTGCTTCAGCAGCTTCGGAACTGCGTGCACCGGGCCGACGCCCATCTCTTCGGGCCGACAGCCGGCGACCGCCGTGCCCCGGTAGACCGCCAGCGGCTCGATGCCGAGATCGCGGGCGCGGTCCGCGGACATCAGCACGGTGGTCGACGCGCCGTCGGAGAGCTGGGAGGCGTTGCCCGCCGTGACGGTGCCGCCTTCCTCCGCGGGCTTGAAGACGGGCTTCAGCTTGGCGAGGCCCTCGAGGGTGGTGTCGGGTCGGTTGCACTCGTCGCGGTCGGCCACGGACTCTTCCTCGTACGGCTCCTCGCCCTTCTTGATGACGTTCCGCGTCACCTTCATCGGGACGATCTCGTCGTCGAAGTAGCCGTTCTTCTGGGCGGCGGCGATGCGCTGCTGGCTCAGGAGCGCGTAGGCGTCCTGGTCCTCGCGGGAGATGTCGTAGCGCTCGGCCACGATCTCGGCGGTGACGCCCATCGGAAAGTAGAGGCCCGGGAAGCGCTCCTTGGCGGCTTCGTTCACCATGCGTGTCGTGTTCTGGGTGCCGTCCTGCATCATCGTGATGGTCTCGACACCGCAGCCGATGGCGGCCTCGACGCCCTCCATCACGATCTGGTGGGCGGCCATGGCAATCGCCTGGGATCCGGAGGAGCAGAAGCGATTGACGGTCGTTCCGGCCACGCTCACCGGCAGGCCGGCGGCCATGGCGGCGATGCGCGCGGTGTTCATGCCCTGGACGCCCTCGGGCATGCCGCAGCCCGCGTTGACGTCGGTGATCTCTTCGGGGTCCAGCTTGTCGACGCGCTCGACTGCGGTCTTGATGGTGTGGGCGAGCTGGTCGACCGGGCTCGTCAGATTGAACGAGCCGCGGTGGGCCTTGCAGAGGGCGGTTCGGACGCTCTCGACGATCACTGCTTCACGGGCCATGGAGTTCCTCCGGATTTCGTTGGGATTGGGTAGAGGCGGGGGGCGCGGCGGCCCGTCACCCGGGCAGTATACCGGGAGTTGCCCTGCGAGCACGTGGTCGGAGTCCGGCTGCGCCGAGGCTCGATCACCGACTCCGAGGGCAAGC
>JBHHVG010000420.1:0-3516 GCA_046754165.1 Myxococcota bacterium | reverse complement strand
GTCACGCTGATACGGCCGGCCTAGAGGGCACGACGGGAAAGTCCCACGCCACGTCGAAGAGTCGCTCCAGATTCCGATCGGCATCTCAGCGGCAGCTCGCCGGCAACGCCTGGCCAACACCATTCGTGGTACCCTGTGCGCGTCAAGCCGCACGGTTTCGTCCAACCGTCGTCGAACGGTTGCAGCAACCGCGAGCGGCAGCGCGGCGGTCCGAAGCTCCTGACGTCGGACCCAGTGACGATTCAGGCGCAGATTCCGCCCGCTCGAACGAAAGGAGCCATCGCCATGGAAATGTTGATCAAGGCCACGATCGGTGCCGCCGCCCTGGCTTTCGTCCTGGCCGTTTTCAGCTCGGCGGCCGTGGGCGGCTCGATGTTCGGTGTGCTGCCCGAGGCGTATTCGCGCGCCTGCACCAACCTCGCGCTGTTGGCGATCGCGGCTTCGGTCGCCCTCGACGGCAAAGCCGGCGGCGGCTGAGACACCCGCTTCCGGCGCGCCCTGCTTCGGTACCCGCCGTGGCCGGGCGCGGTCCGGCGAACCGTCCAGGCCAGGTTGCTGGTCTAGCGGGACCGAGGGTCGTCCTCGTTGGCGTCCCACGGGATGCGCTCGTCCCGGAGCAACGCATCCTCGTCTGCCATGTCCTCGAGCAGCAGCTCGACGAGGTCGATCATGTTGCGGGCCAGCGCGAGCGCCGGCCGCGTGGAGTCTCGCAACGCGGCCAGCGTGTAGTCGAGCAGCTCGCGCTGCTCGCGATGGTCGCGGTCGAGCTGCGCCGCGCGTTCCCTCCCCCAGCGCCGGGCCCGGCGCAGCGTCGGAGCCAGGTAGATGTCTTCCCAGCGCAGGTGCTCGAGCAGCTGCTCGTGGAGGGCCTCTCCCTCGATTCGCAGGGAAGGCGTGTGGCTGGGATCGCCGTCGAGGACGCTGCGACCGAGCGTGCGAATCGAGAAGAGAATGGCGCGCAGGCATTCGTGCTCGTCCCGGATCCGGCGCCGGACTTCACGAGCTCGCATCGCGACATCTCCCCACTAGAATGTCTGCAATAATTGCACCGCGGCCGGCGGGCCGTCCAGCGTT
The DNA here is from genome assembly GCA_046754165.1 of Myxococcota bacterium. Lineage (GTDB taxonomy): Bacteria > Myxococcota_A > UBA9160 > UBA9160 > SMWR01 > JAFDEI01. Next base: position 2,442 of record JBHHVG010000420.1, on the reverse strand, counting down.
CGCGGACGGGGTCCGGCGGAGCGCCGCGGGGCGTTGCGCCACATTCCACCGACCCGGTTCGCCACGCTGGGGCGTTCGGCACATCAGGCCCGGTGGCGGTTGCACGGAATCTGCATTCGGTGAAGATGTGGCTGACGGGCTCGGGCGCCGCGACGACGCAATGGAGAAGCCATGAGCGCGATCCGAACCATCCTCGTTCCAGTCGATTTCTCGCCGCACGCGGCCAAGGCGCTCGACTTCGCCGTCGGCCTGGCGAAGGAGCTGGGTTCGAAGCTCCATCTGATGCACTGCTACCGGATCAGTGCCAGCGCCGTCTCCCCCTACGGAATGGTGTTCCCGGAAGGACTCGATCGCGACGTTCGCGACGCCGCGGAGCGGACCATCGCGGAATGGTGCGCGAAGGTCGCAGCCGAGGACGTCGCGGTGGATCACTGCATCACGCCCGCCTACCCTTCCGAGGCCATCTCCGACGTCGCGGACGAGATCGGGGCCGACCTCATCGTGATGGGAACCCGCGGGCTCACCGGGCTCAAGCACGTGATGCTGGGGAGCGTCGCCGAGCGCACGCTGCGCATCGCGCCGTGCCCCGTCGTCACCGTGAAAGATCGGGATGGCGCCGATTGAACGGTTCCACCACCGGGGGCCAGACGTCCGGGAGCCGCTCGTGTACTGTAGTGATGGGACCCGGGATCGCCCCAATTCGCCACGGCGAGACCCGGAGGCGGGCCGGGGAGTCGTCTCCGCCCGTCGTTCGCTGGCACCGAACGTGCATTTCCAGGAGATCGAGGAGGCACGCCATGAATACCGAACGCAGCCGGGTGCGGGAGATCATGGAGACCGAGGTCGCGGTGCTCTCTCCCGACGAGCGCCTCGACCTGGCCGAAGACGTGATGCGCCTCGGCCAGATCCGACACCTGCCGGTGGTCGAGGACGGGCGGCTCGTCGGCGTGGTGTCGAGCCGGGATCTATTGGCCTCGTCGCTCTCCCGTGTGCTCGACTTCGATCCAAAGCGCCGCCGGACCTTCCTCCGCTCGATCGAGGTGAAGGAGGTGATGGCCAGCGAGCCCATCTCCGTTGCGCCGGAAGCCACCCTGCGCGAGGCCGGCGAGAAGATGCTCCACCACCGCATCGGCTGCGTGCCCGTCGTGAAGCCCGACGGCACGCTCATCGGCCTCGTGACCGAAACGGATCTTCTGCGGGCGCTGGTGCTCGGCGGCGACGATGCGCACGCAGACGAGTAGGAGGGAGGAGTCGCTGCGCGACGTCCGTGAGGTGGCGCGGCGGATGCTCGAAGAGATTCGCGACGGCACCCAGCGCATCCGCGCTGCCTCGTAGCGCCGCTTGCGAGCCATGGCATGGAGCGGGACCGCGCGCGACCGCCAGGTCGGTCGCGTCCTGCTCATCGAAGGGGCAGCCAACGTCGCCACCCTGGTGCTGAAGCTCATCGTCGGTCTGTCGACCGGGTCGATGGCCGTGTTGGGCGACGCGATCCACTCGCTTGCGGATGTCGCGAACAACTTCGTGGCGTGGTTCGTCACGCGCATGTCTACGCGTCCCCCGGACCGCGATCACCCATACGGCCACCGAAAATTCGAGACCCTCGCGGTCTTCGTCCTCGCAACGCTGCTCACGCTGCTCGCATTCGAGCTCGTCCTGGGCGTCCTGCGACGCGAGGCAACGCCCGTCGACCATCGCGGCTGGGCCTTCGGGATGATGTTGTGCGTGCTCGCCATCAACATCGCGATCTCGTCGTGGGAGGGGTGGTGGGCCGGGCGACTCGACTCGGACATCCTGCGGGCAGACACCCGCCATACAGTGGCCGACGTCCTGACGACGGTCGTGGTGATCGCAGGCTGGCAGCTCGCGGCCCGCGGCCACGCCTGGATGGATACCGTCTGCGCGCTCGGGGTCGCGGCACTGATCGCGTATCTGGCCTTCGACCTGTTTCGCCGCGCGATACCCGTCCTCGTCGACCACGTCGCCGTCGATCCGGAGACCGTGACCCGCGTCGTCGCCGCCACCCCCGGTGTGCGCGGCGTTCTGGGTGTTCGCTCACGTTGGATCGGCCCCTCGATCTCGATCGATCTGACCATCTCCGTCGATCCGGCGCTACGGACCTCGCAGTCCCATGAGATCTGCGAAGCCATCGAGGCGGCGGTCGCCCGGGATCTCTCGATTCACGACGTCACTGTCCACGTGGAGCCGGAGACGCGCTAGTCTGCGCCACGCCCAGCGGAGAGAGCCCTCGGCCCAAAGCATTGGAGCATCCATTGACCCCGACGAACTCCCTGCTCACCGCGGCGCGCGACCTGCGCTCTACCATCGACGCCAACGCGAGAAAGGCCGGCGCCGAGCCGGTGCCCGTCGCCACCGTCGAGGCGATGCGCGACGCCGGGCTCTTCGGGGCGACCACGCCCGTGCGTCCGGTGGCGTAGACCCTCT
>JBHHVG010000419.1:0-3532 GCA_046754165.1 Myxococcota bacterium | reverse complement strand
CCACAACCGCCGGGAGCCGCCCGCCCGTCGGCAGAGGCGCCGCCGACGGCTAAAGAGTCGCGTGCGGAAGCCCGATCTGGGTCGGCGGAGGAACCCGCCGTGATCTCGCATCTCGCCCGCATCGCCGGACTCGCCCCGATTCTCCTGACGCTGGCCTGCTCGACCACCACAGGCGGTGGCTGGAAGCAGGCGCTGGAGCAGGACACACCCGGGGCCTACCACCGCTACCTGCGCGAGCACCCAGATTCCCCACAGGCGGACGAGGCCCGTGAGCGCCTGGCCTTCGCGATGCTGCGCAAGCGCCCGACGGCCGAGGGCTACGAGAAGTTCCGGGAGAAGTACCCGAACAGCGGGCTGCTGGCCGAGATCGAGCAGGCCATGGAGGAGCCCTTCTTCGAGCGCGCGCGCGCCCGCGGCACCGCGGACGCCTATCGCTGGTTCCTCGAGGAGTTCCCGGATGGGCGCTACGCCGCCCGCGCCGCGGGAAACGCCGAGTACCTCGCCGAGCGGGGATTCGCGGGCCGACCGGACGAGCTGGCGGACTTCGCGTCGCGCCACGCCGCCAGCGACTTCGCGCCGGAGGCGGCGCGTAGCGGCGCGGCGCTCGATGCCCGGCGCCAGAGCGAGTTCCGGCGGATCGGGCTCGTCGTCGAGATCGCACCCGGAACGCCCGGTGCCGAGCGCCTCCGGCGCTCCTACGTCGAACGCTCGCGGCGGGAGATGAAGCGGCGCGGGAGCGAGCTGGAGGTGCTGAAGAGCGCGTCGGATCCGCGCGCAGCTCGTGTCGGCGCAATCTTCTTCATTCGCCACCGCGAAGGGCTGACCAAGCCGGATATCGGCAGCGGCTCGGCCTTCGCCGGCGTCGAGGCGACCGCCACGATCACGCTCGCGCGGGCCGGAATGCCGACACCGATCTGGTCCGAGGACTTCGTGCACCGCGCGCCTACGTCGGAGCGGAGCGAAGAGGAGTCGATCCTTTTCGGCGTGACCAGTGATCGCTTCTGGGAGGGATTCTACCTGCCGAGCGTGTGGTGGAGCACACAGCACGCCGTGCGAAAGCCCTTCGTGATGGACCATCGTCCTGTCGCGGTCGAGGCGATCGACCACCGCGTCCTCGTGATGTTCGCCGAGGGTGACTTCCTGATCCTCGACCTGAGCGATCCGGCCAATCCAGTCACGATCGGCCGGTACGTGCACCCCCGCGACCACTCCACGTGGAACGGCCTGAGCGTGATCGACGGCCGCGTTGCGCTGTACGGCGGTGACGGACTGGAGGTTGTGAACTTGAGCGGTGCTTCGATGCAGCGCTCACTCGTGCTCGACCGCACCCGAATCGGCACCCTGGTCGCCGTCGAGAAGATCGGATCGGAGTGGCTCATCGCGGGATCCCGGGGCCTGATGCTCCTGGTGCCGGGCGGATCGGAGCCGCGCATGCTCCTCGAGCGCAGCATCCTCGCTGCCGATCTGCGCGGTGACAGAATCGTGTTCACCGACGGCGAGTCGCTCTTCGTGGCGACGCTGACGGGACTGCGGCAGGGCCGGGCGGAGGCGCAGCTGCGTCTCCGCAAGGACGTCGCGCCGAAGAGCTTGCGCGTCTCCGGGAACCTGGCGGTGCTGCTCGGGGAGACCGACGTGCTGGTCGTGGACCTCTCGAAGCCGTCGGATCCGAAGATCGTTGCCCGCGTCACCGCTGCCGAGGCCGGCGAGATTCGCGACGCCATGATGGCGCGCGGTCGCCTGTTCCTGCTCGGCTCCCGAGGGCTCCTGGTGATGGACCGCAGGGGCCAGCGCGTGGAGGACACCCTGGACGTCGCGGCGCGCGGCCGCTTCGACGCCGCCGGACGACACCTCATGTTGATCGGCGACCGGGAGCTTCAGGTGGTGGACACGACACCCTTCATGGCGACCACCAGCCCCGCTGCTGGGCGTCACTAGAAGCCCGACCCAAGACTCTCGCGATGCCCAGACACCCACCTGCGCGCACGACTCCGGACCGCTGGCTGCGTTGCGCTCCGCTCGCCGGTGCAACGGCCACGCCCTCCTCACGCGCCTTGCGGGCGGCGCGCCTCGGTTCCCGGGCGTCCCACGCGAGTCTGCGAGTCCTGGGTGGGGCTCCTCGCCGGGGCGTGGCCCGTCAGTTCCCGAGGCCGAGCCAGGAGCGCGGCACGCCGTCGCGAATCACGAAGACGTTCGGGCCCTTCGAGTAGAGGGGCACCCGATGCGCGATCCAATGGTTCGAGCCGCTGCGGTCGAACCACATCGACAGGCGCGGCAACCACTTCTTCGCCACGGCAGACACGAGCACGCCGAAGTCGGGCCGATATTCGACCTCCACGACCGGATCTTCGGCCTCGCGCGATGCGACCACGGCGTCGATGTCGACGAGGCGCGCACCAAAGCGGCACAGCAGCAGCTGAAAGTTCACCTCGTCGGTCGTGCCCTCGACGAGGGGCTGGAACAGCAGGTTGAGGGGGATGTTGGCGACGCGGTCCTCTTCCGGGAGGTCGACGTTCACCCGTTTCATGCCGCCATCTCGCGGGGTGTTGCAGCTGCCGACCCCTCGTTCATGGTCGATGCGGAGCACGCCCAGGGGCAATCCATCCGGGTCGAAGGAGCGGGACTCCTCGGTGAGGAGCTGGAGATGCTCTCCGCCGTCTACCACGGCGAACTCCGCCGTGGCCACCGTGCGCGCGCCGCCGTCGATTCCGCTCGCCAGCAGCAGGCGAACCCGCGAATCGCCGAGGTCCTCGAATACCACGTGTGCGTCGCCGACGCGTCGCTGGTTCTCGTCGTAGGTCGATGCCGAGATGGTTCCGAAGTGTTCCGGTAGGGGCAGCCGCAGCGACGACTCGGCGCGCGCCGAACCCGCCAGAGCGACCAGCACCACGCCCGCCACGGCGACGAGCCAACCCCCTCGGTGTCCAACCTCCAACATCGGGCCGGACTCTAGCGAAGGCGCCCGCAGCACGCGTTCCCGAATCGGCCGGAATATCGTCCGGGACCGCTTCTTCCCCACGGGATCCAGCGCGGCCACGGAGTCGCGACACCGACGCTTGCTTGGCTGCCTCCAACGGGGCCTGATACGCTGTCAGACCGGCGAAAAGCGCCTGCTGAGGGCCCCGATACGTGAATTTCGGCTTTTCGGAAGAGCAGCTGCTGCTGCGCAAGACCGCCCGGGACTTCCTCGCCGAGTGCGCCCCGATGGTCCGCGTCCGGGAAGTGATGGAGGGCCCCGGCGGGTACGCGCCGGACCTGTGGAAGCAGCTCGCCGAGCTCGGCTGGACCGGTCTGGCCCTGCCGGAGGCCTACGGCGGCGCCGGCCTCGGGATGGTCGAGCTGTGCGTCGTGCTCGAGGAGCTCGGCCGGTCGTTGGCGCCGGTGCCCTTCCTCCCCACGGTCCTCGCGGCCACGGCGATCCTCGAGCTCGGAGACGAGGGTCAACGGCAGACCTGGCTGCCCCGCGTCTGCGCCGGAGACGCGATCGCGACCCTCGCCCTCAGCGAAGCCCGCGGCACGGACGTTCCCGCCGACT
>JBHHVG010000418.1:0-3539 GCA_046754165.1 Myxococcota bacterium | reverse complement strand
CGGATCAACCTGCTGTTCCACACCTCGGCCCAGTCGTTCGGACAGATCATGAGCACGGTGAAACCGCAACACGCGGTCGCGGACCACTTCTTCAACGACGCCGGCACCCGCTACGCAATCTACGACGGCATCCGTACGACGGCATCCGCGAGACCTACGACGGCCCGCTCTCGATGGCGACCGACCTGATGACCTGGAACATCACGCGCGACGTCGTCCTCGAGCGCATGGCCGTCTCCCCCGACAGCGACTGGGAAGTCGACGGGCCCGGCGGCGAGCTCCAGCCCGACCGCAGCCGCAAGCCGGGTACACCAAGTACATCCTCGACGGGCGCCTCGACGTCGACGACGCCAACCGCGCCTGGATGCAGCAGTTCATGGACGAGAACGGGCTCACCCCTGCCGATCTAGCCGTCGGCGAGGACTAGGGGCCTGTCCGGAAAGGGGTTCGGGCGCTCTCAGTTGAGCGAGATTGCGACCTTCCAGAGCCGGATCGAGGCGGATGCCGATGGTGTGCGGTGATTCGCGCTTGCAGCGGCGTTCGCGTCGGTGTCTTTGGCGGCTGCGGCAGGCGCTGCGGCGACACCGGAAGCGGTTTGCGGAGCGTGCTTGGCGAGGCGTTTGAGATTGATCGCGCTGCAGCCGAGGAGGAGCTGGACGTGGAAGAGGGGTGTCCCGCGGCAGCGGACGCGGTCGAGCCCGTGCAGGTTCTTCAGCTCGGCGATCACGCCCTCGGAGTCGGCCATGCGCCGCTTGTGCGCCAGGATCCCGGTCTCGCTCTTGCAGCGCTCGCGCGCCGCGTGCGCCTCTTCCTCTGCCTGGGTGCGCGGGGCAGAGCCGGCGGGCGGGAGCATCGTCCGCTGCGGTGGGATGTAGGCGACAAGGCCGCGGCCGCGCGCGTCCTGGTACACGCCCTGGGCGGCGTAGCCCTGGTCGGCGCCGACGGAGGCGAGCTCCGAGCAGTGGAAGCGGGCACGGTCAAGCAGCGGAGCGAGGCCGTCCCCCTCATAGCCGTCGGCCTGCTCGCCCCGGCAGGCCACCACGCAGCGCGCCTTCGGGTCGACGGCCACCTGTCCGCGGTGGACGAGGTGCGGCCGCTGACCCGGCTTGCCGCGCAGCTTCGCGTCGGGATCGGTGCGCGAGACCGCCGTCAGATTCGAGCTTCGCCGCTTCGGGGTCGGGCCCGAGCGGGGCTCGGCGAGGGAGAGCACGGGTGCTGGTGGAGCGGGCGGCTCCTCGTCGCAGGCCGAGTCGGCCGGCGCGCCCGCCGGAGCGAGGGCGAGGCTTGCGCGCAGACTCTTGAGCGCCGCGTCGGCCTCGGCGTGGAACGCATCGGCCGAGAGGTGGGTGCCGTCCAGGAGATCGTGCTCGGCGCAGAGGGCGACGGTGCGCTGGAAGGCTTGCTCGAACACGCGCGCATCGACGAAACGGCAGGAGTGCGCCTCGGAGACCGTCTGGTGGGCGGGCAGGCGCTCGCCCAGGCCGTAGCCGAGGAAGCGGCGGATCGCGAGGTCGCGCTCAGCCCGGCGCAGGAGCTCGCGCATTGAGCCGATCCCCTCGAGGGCGCCGGCAAGCATCAGCTTGAGCAGCACGATCGGGTCGACCGACGGGCGCCCGAGCGCGTCGGCGTAGTAGGACGCCGCCCCCGAGCGCGCGAAGCCCCAGTCCACGAGCCCGTCGATCCTGCGGTAGAGGTCGTCCTCGGGAACGAGCCCGTCCAGGCAAACCATCTCCACCTGCCGCGTTGCCTCCTGCCCCTTCGCCGGCCCCATCGCCATCAGCCCACCTCCTCCGCCCGACCCAACGCCACGCTCGAGCTTAGGACCGCGGTCGGACCGCAGACAGCGACTTTCCGGACAGGCCCCTAGGCCTGCCGCCCCGCGTACCGGGCGCCGCGAGACACGCCAGCCGCGCCGGGTGGTAGGCGCGGCCCGGGAAGAGCGATCCGCCTGCGGACCTCCTTCGGCGGCAAGCGCCGGCCAGGCTCGGCGGCGTGGCTCGGCGCGAGCGGAAAGAAGGGGAGCTGCTACACGCAGCTCCCCTCGCCGAGGTGCACAGCTCCGATGCGCGGGGGCTACTGCTCGCTGAGCTGCTTGATGCTGTTGACGGTGTTGGTCATCGCTTCCTCGGGATCGATGCCGGTCATCGCCTTGATCATGCCGCCCATCATGGGCGTCGACTTCGCGGTCAGGTTGACCTTCGTGCTGTCGCCCGACCCCGAGAAGTCGATCGTGATGCCCATGCCCATCCCCATCGCGACCAGCGGGCCAGGGCCGGCCCGCCACCGGATCCGCCTTCCCTTCTCGGCCTCGAGGATCCGGATCTTTCCGCTCATGTTCCCGATCTTGGCGCCGAACTTCATCCCGCCCGCCACCGGCGGGCTCACCTTCTCCTCCAGGCCCTCCAGCGGGCCCAGCCAGGAGGGCCAGCTGTTCGGGTCGGAGATCAGTCCTCCCCAGATCTGATCAGCCGACGCGTTAACGGTCGCCTCGCGTTCGATCGTCGCCATGGACAGCGCCTCCTTCGGTTAGCCCGTACCTGCCCTGATGCCCAGGCCAATGCTCGTCTCTCTGGCCGTGTCGATCAGACCCGCGCGAGACCGCGGGGGACTCACCCCGCTGGAAGTTCTCGAACGTGTCGGACGCCCCGTAGCTTAGAGGGCCGGAGACCACGGGGGCGGACAGCGCCGCGGCCGCGCGCGCACATGGACCGGATCGCGAGCCGGAGGAGCGATTCCGCTGGCGCTCCCGACGACGCCATGCGGAGCCCTGACGTGCTTCGACGACGACCGTCCTGGCACCGCGCTCGCCCGAGCCCTCAGCTCGTGGCGACGCCTGGCCGAGCCGTCGTGTTCGTCGGGCTCACGGCGCGAGGAGCTGGTAGCCCACTCCCCAGACGTTGATGACGAAACGGTCACCATGGTCGCCGTTGAGCTTGCGACGCAGCCTGCTCGCGTGTGAGTCGAGCGTGCGCGTGCGCCCCGCGCTTCGGAAGCCCCACACGTCACGCAGGAGGTCCTGCTTCTCGCATACACGCAGAGGATCCTCGGCGAGGGCGACCAGCAGCTCGAACTCCTTGGCCGAGAGGCACACGCGTTGTCCGCCAACGCGCACGACCCGCGACAGCCGATCGATCTCGAGGTCGCTGACGACGATCCGATCGTCGCGGCGGTGGCCATTCGAGCGCCGGAGGACCGCTCTCATCCGCGCCAGGAGCTCTGCGTACACGAACGGTCGAAGGACGTAGTCGTCGGCGCCTCGCGCGAAGGCGCGGACCCGATCCTCCGCGCTCCCACGGTCGCTCACCATGATCAGCGGTACCGCCCTGTTCCAGCGACGGCCGGCGGCGCCGTCTCTGACGATCCGGCAGATCTCGAAGCCAGACGCGTCCGGCAGGGCCGCGTCCAGGAGAACGAGCGCGGGGTCGAGTCTCTCGAGGAGATCTAGCGCCGGCTCCGTCCTCGCGGCGACGCTGACCACGAAGCCGTCCTCGCCGAGCTGGTCCTGCAGGAAGCTCCTCTCCTGCACGGCATCCTCGACC
>JBHHVG010000417.1:0-3558 GCA_046754165.1 Myxococcota bacterium | reverse complement strand
CTAGGCTGAGTCGTCGCGGAAGACGTTGGTGAGCCAGGGTCCGATGTCCGGGTGGTCCAGCAGGCCCGAGGCGGCGAGGCGCTTGGCACCGATTGCGTGGACCTCCTCGCCGGTGCCAGCGGCGCGCGCGGCGCGGCCGTCGGCGGCAAGGTCGCCTGAGTCGAGGCCGCGAACGATCTCCTTGATGATCGGGATTGCGCTGGGCGCGCCGGACAGCTCCTCGATCCCGAGTCCGACCAGGATCGGCACGGCCAGCGGATTGCTCGCCATCTCCCCGCAGAGAGATACCGGAATCCCGGCGTCCGCAGCCGCCCGCAGTGCGCTGTCGATCAGGCTCAACACCGCCGGATGCAGCGGGTCGTAGAGATACGCGACGTGGTCGTTGCCGCGATCCACCGCCAGCGTGTACTGCGTCAGGTCGTTGGTGCCGATGGCGAAGAAGTCGCACTCCCTCGCCAGCACGTCCGCGATGATCGCTGCCGAGGGCACCTCGATCATGATGCCGACGGGCAGGTTCTCGTCGAAGGCGACGTCTGCTCGCCGCAGCTGGTCCTTCGCATCCTCCACCAGCTCGCGGGCACGGCGGAGCTCCGTCAGGGACGAGATGAGCGGCAGGAGCAGGCGGACGTTGCCGCCGGTGCTCGCCCGCAGGATGGCGCGCAGCTGGACGCGGAAGGAGGGCTCGTTGGCGAGGCTCAGGCGGATCGAGCGGCAGCCGAGCTGCGGGTTCTCCTCTGTGCCGAGGCCGATGTTCGGGAGGTCCTTGTCGCCGCCGAGATCCAGGGTGCGAATCGTCACGGGTCGCGGGGCGAGGGCGTTGGCTACCCGCTCGAAGAGCTGCTCCTGCTCCTCCTCCTCCGGGAAGCCGCGATGCGCGAAGGCCAGCATCTCGGTGCGGAACAGCCCGATGCCCTCGGCGCCGTGCTGCTCCACGAGCCGCAGGTCGCTCACGAGGCCCGCGTTGGCGGTCACTCGGATGCGACGGCCGTCTCGGGTCTCGGCGGGGCGGTCGCGCAGCGCATCGAGATGCTCGGCCACGACGTGGTAGCGCTGCTGTTCGCGCCGATACTCGGAGATCAGACCGTCGTCGGGAGACAGATAGACGCGGCCGTCGGTGCCATCGACGATGGCAGTCTCGCCGGGCCGAGCGGCGCTCACGATCTCGCCCAGGCCCGTCACCGCAGGGATCTCGAGGGTCCGCGCGAAGATCGCACCATGGGACGTGGGACCGCCATGCTCGGATACGAGGGCTCCGACCTTGTCGATCTCCAGCCGGGCGAAGACGCCCGGGAGGATGTTGTCGGCGACGACGATCGCGCCGTCCGTCATCGGGATCACGTGGTCGCGCACACCCAGCAGCCGCTCCATCACGCGTCGTCCGACGTCCTCTACGTCTCCGACCCGCTCGCGGAAATAGGGGTCCTCGATCCGCTCGAAGGTCTTGCGGTAGGCCGCCACCACGCTGCGGAGCGCTTCCAGGGCGCTTCCGCTGGCGCGCACCGCATCGTCGAGCTTCGCGACAAAGCCGTGGTCCTCGAGGATCTGGATGTGTGTGTGGAAGACGGCGGCGAAATCCGGACCGAACTGGTCGCCCAGGTCCTCGCGCACGCTGTCGAGCTCGCGACGCGCCTGCTGGATGGCGTCGCGCAGGTCACTGGCCTCCTGCTCGACGTCATCATTCGGCGTGTAGGTGATGCGGGATAGCTCCGCAGGGCTCGGCAGCCGGTAGACCGGCCCGATCGCGATGCCGCGAGATGTCGGGATGCCGCGAAACTCGACGTTGCGGTCCGGGCGCTCGGTCGCCTTCCGCCGCATGGGAATCCCGGAAAGCTCCAGCTCTGCTGCGCTCCGATCCACGACTTCGGGCCGCTCGTCCACGAGAGAGATCAGCCGGGCGTTCATCACGACCGGCGCGATCAGCTGGGCGCAGGTCTGGAAGATGTTGACGTCGCGGCGCTCGTAATTCCGAGCCTCGATGGTCTGCACCACGAGGACACCGATTGTCACGCCGCGCACGACGAGCGGCGCCGCCATCAGCGACTCGAAGCGCTCCTCGCCCGTCTCCGGGAAGTACTTGTACTGGGGGTGTTCGCGCGCGTGCTCCGCCACGACCGGCCTTTGCGTCTTGGCCGCGAGACCGACGAGTCCGTCGCCGTACGGAAGCTGAACGCTGCCGACGGACTCGACGTTCAAGCCGTTCGTCGCGCGCAGCGTGAAGTGACGAAGGTCCGCTTCGGTCAGGTAGACGGAGCAGGCGTCACCGTCGAGGCGTTTCGCGACGAGGTCGACGACGTTGCCGAGCGTCTCGTCGAGATCGTGGGATCGGGAAACGATCTCCGCGACGTCGGCCAAGAGGGTGACGCGATCCAGAATGGCCCTTCCCTCCCGCGGACGTCCCACCCCCTCCCACGAAGGAGAGCCGATGATACCGAACTGGAGGAATACCCTGAAATCGAGCAACCGGCGCTCGGGAGGGCCGGAGCCCTCGGCGCGGACCGTCGATCAGTATGTGGGCGAGAATTCGGGGTCGATGCGCTGCACGGGCGGGAAGACCTGATCCTTGTCCTCGAAGCGCTTGCCGAGTGCGAGCAGGATCTTCCGCTTCGTGTCCATCCGGCAGTTCATGCCCTTCTCGACACTGTGAATCGTGCGGAGCGCAACGCGGGCCTTTCGGGCCAGCTGCGCCTGGGTCATCAGGCGGTTCTCTCTCAACTCCCGGACGCGATTTTTCTGAATCGTTCGCGATCCACCGTTTTCCATACCGTACAACTCTCCCTCGATCGCCCGGTCAACTGGGTGCGCAGGCGCGCACTCGCTTCAACTTGTCTGGCGTTTCGTCCGTACCAGGAAATTCTTTAGTAGGAATGCGGCCTTGGGTGCGACCGAGGGGAATTCACACCGCCACTTGGCGATTCCCTGATCGCGCCCGGAGATGGGAGCCGCGACCGCATCTCCGCGAACTCTCGTGTACGCAACGTTACGTTCATGCGCCGGCAACCCGTGCGCAGCAAGCCGGCACGAGCGGGAGGCGCAGAGGGGGGATTTCCCCCGAGTGATTCGCTCCGTCGGGATCTCCTGGATGCCGATGAGATCGCTAGATTGGCTGTTCCAGGGGGGTTCGTGCCGCGCGCACACGCTCGAATGCTCATTGGCGGAGCGGTGTTCGCAGCCGCCGTCGCCGTCGGATTCATGCTGACGCCCCGCCTCGCCTCCGAGTCGCTGCGGGTCGAGGCCGAGGATCGGCTCGCGGACCTGATGGGGGCGCGGGTCAGCATCGGCGAGGTGCACCTGGCCCTGGGATTCGGACTGCGACTCGAGGGCACCGACGTGGTGTCGTGGCGCGACGAGGAGGGAACGCCCGCCATCGTCGTCGACCGTATCCGGACGAGCGTCCGGCTGACGTCGTTGCTCTTCGGAAGACTTCGATTCGGCCGGATCCTGCTCGACGGCGCCCGGCTCCGGATCGAGCGAGACGCCCAGGGGCAGTGGAGCCCGGCACCTCTCGTCGCCCGGGTCAGCCGACCCCCGGCGGCAGCGGGCGCCGGCTCGCCCCACCCG
>JBHHVG010000416.1:0-3563 GCA_046754165.1 Myxococcota bacterium | reverse complement strand
CGTTCCTGTACGTGCACGCTGGCTATCGGGAGATGTGGTCGCGGGCCGATCTCGCCGACCCCCTGGTGCCCCGGGGCCTCGACGAATCCATGCGCCAGTCGATCGACCGCGGCTGGACCAAGCTCCACCCGCCCGAGGATCGAGAGCCGCGCGCGCTGATCTTCACCGGCTCGAACCCCCTGCGGCGCTGGCCGGCACCGCAACGCGCACTCGCGCAGCTGTGGCCCAAGCTCGATCTCACCGTGGCGGTGAACTTCAGGATGAGCACCACGGCTCGCCACGCCGACTACGTGCTCCCCGCCGCCGCCTACTACGAGAAGCACGGCATCAAGTACGCCCAGAGCTATCTGCCCTACATCGTGGTCTCGGACAAGGCCACCGAGCCCCAGGGCGAGGCAAAATCCGAGTGGGAGATCTTCGGCCTTCTCTCCGAACGCGTGGCCACCCGCGCGAGTGCGCGTGGGGTGAAGAGCGTTCGTGGATTCCAGGATCGTCCCCACGACCTGACCCAGGCCTACGAGAGTTACACCCAGGGCGGGCGCTACGATCCCCACGATCCCGCCGACCCCGTCAGGCTGATGGACGACATCTTCCGCGCGAGCCCGAGCGTCGGGAACATCGGCGCCGAGGAGGCGCTCCGCCTGGGCGCCGTGCGGATCACGGGGCCGGCGAGGCCGACGCCGATCTACGCCACGAGCAGCGATTACGATCCGGAAGACACCCACTGGCCGCACCGCTGGTTCGTGGAGGACAAGCTGGCGTGGCCGACGCTCACGGGACGCCAACAGTTCTACCTCGATCACCCGTGGTACCTGGAGGCGGGCGAAAGCCTGCCGGTGCACAAGGATCCACCGAGCGCGCGCAGCCGCTTCCCGCTTCGCATCAACGGCGGCCACACCCGCTGGAGCATCCACGCGATCTGGCGCGACCACGAGCTGATGCTACGCCTCCAGCGGGGCGAGCCGGTGTGCTTCCTGAGTCCCACGGACTGCCGACCGCGCAGCATTCGCGACGGCGATGGCATACGCGTATTCAACGATGCGGGCGCCTTCGAGGCAAACGCCAAGGTCGCTCCGGCGGTGCAGCCCGGGGAAGTGATCATCTATCACGCCTGGGAGCCCTACCAGTTCAAGGACTGGAAGGGGCAGCAGGAGCCGGTGGAGGCCCCTTGGAAGGCGATCCACCTGGCCGGTGGATACGGGCAGATCCACTACCGGATGTTCTACGGCTCACCGAGTCACTCACCGCGCGGGGCGCCGGTCGAGGTGGAGCGGCTGCCGAAGGGGCGCGAGGTCGCGGCGCTGCGTCCCGCCAGACCCTCGGCCCCGACGCGGATCGAGGAGATGCGCCGATGAGCAGCGAGCCTGCGCACGCGATCGAGAACGTCGAGGGGAAGCGCGCGGCGGCGCGCAGCCTCGCCTACAGCACCTTCGCCCGGATGTTCGAGTACCCGGATCGGGAGCAGAACGACGCGATCCGATCGGGCGCACTCGCGGCGCTGCTCCGGAAGGCCCTGCTGGCCGTCGATCCCGCCGTCGACGGGGCGGTGAACTGGGACGCCCTGCAGGACGCGGGAGAGGAGGATGACCTCGCCGTCGAGTTCACGCGGCTGTTCGACGTGGGCAGCGGAACTCCCCCCTGCCCGCTCGACGGCGGCCTCTACTTCGGGACTCGGATGAAAACGATGGAAGAGGCCGTGCGCTTCTACAACTTCTTCGGCCTGACCCTGTCGCAAGCGCCGCACGAGCTCCCGGATCACGTCACCACCGAACTCGAGTTCCTCCACTTCCTGGCGTTCCGCGAGGCGGAGGCGTTCGAAGCGGGCGGTGACCCGGGGCCGTGGCGTCGGGCGCAGCGCGACTTCGTCGCCCGCCACCCGGGCCGCTGGATTCCCGAGCTCCGCAAGCGCCTGGAGCGGGAGCAGCCGATGCGCTTCTTCTGGGAACTCGTCTGCGGCCTCGCGTCGTTTCTCGAGAGCGAGTCCCTGTACCTCGAAGAGGCGGCGACGAACGGCTGACGGGGGGGGCGAGGCGCAGCCCTCCGCGTCGGCGCGTTCCGACGCTTCTCGTCTGCGCGGGCGGCCGCCTCGGAACATCGAGAGCAGGCCTGCCCCCGCGCAGCAGCACCCGTCTGTCCGGCAGCCATACGAAGATCTATCGATCACGTAGACGCATTCGTCGCGCTCGACCTGGATCGCCATGGGACTCTCCTGCGTCGGGTGTCTTCCGGGGCAGGAGCGGTTGCCATCGGAAATTCTGGGCGGAAAACGCGCAACCAATCCACTCCCGACGGGTTCGATTTCCTGATCGTTCGCCTTTCGAATCATGATAGGATCGGAAGCGCCGGGGCACGCTCCTCAGGCGCCGGAGAATTGCTCGATGTTGCACTCGCTTCGTTCTGCCTCCCTGATATTCGTCCTCCTCCTCTCCACTGACGCCGCGCTCGCACAACCCACCTTCGTCGCCTTCGAGAGCGGGCCGGTCCGCCCGCTGGCGATGTCGCCGGACGGCACCAAGCTCTTCGCCGTCGACATCTCCGACAACCGGCTGGAGATCTTCAGCATCAGCGCGGGCAGCCTCACCCACACGGGTTCGGTCCCGGTGGGGATGGAGCCCGTCGCCGTGGCGGCGCGCAGCAACAGCGAGGTCTGGGTGGTGAACCACCTGTCCGACAGCGTGAGCATCGTCGACCTCTCGGCGAGCCCGCCAAAGGTCACGAAGACCCTGCTCGTGGGCGACGAGCCGCGGGACATCGTGTTCGCCGGCACCGGCGGAAACCGCGCGTTCATCACCACCGCCCATCGCGGCCAGCACCGCACACACCCGTCCCTCGACCCGGTCGCCGGGCTGGGCTCGGACATCGTCGGCGGCCTCCCCGACGGAGACCCGCGGCTCACCGAACAGGGGATCGGCCGCGCCGACGTATGGGTATTCGACGCCACCAGCCCGGGCACCACGATCGGCGGGACGCCGGTCGCGGTGGTGACTTTCTTCGCGGACACACCGCGGGCCCTGGCCGTCAGCCCGGACGGCAACACGGTCTACGCCGCCGCCTTCCACTCGGGCAACCAGACGACGGCGATCCCCGAGATCGTCGTCTGTGACGGCTTCGGTCCTTCGACGGCCGGGTGCACTCCGGGAACGTTCCGCGTGGCGAACCCGCCGGACAACGCCGCCGCGGTGTCAGCCCCGGAAACCGGGGTCCTCGTGAAGTTCGATGGCGCGACCTGGCGGGACGCCGCCGGCAACGACTGGGGGGCCGCCGTCCAACTGAGCCTGCCGGACCACGACGTCTTCTCGGTCGACGCCAACACGCTCGCGCCGGGTTCCATCGTCGAGTTCGACCACGTGGGCACGATCCTGTTCAACATGGCGGTCAACCCGGTCAGCGGGAAGATCTACGTCACCAACACCGAGCTACCGAACCACGTGCGCTTCGAAGGACCGGGGAATCACGGTGGAAGTACCGTGCAGGGCCATCTCTCGGAGTCGCGGATCACCGTGATCGATCCCGGCGTGCCGTCCGTCGCTCCGAAGCATCTGAACCAACACATCGACTACGCC
>JBHHVG010000415.1:0-3573 GCA_046754165.1 Myxococcota bacterium | reverse complement strand
AAACCGTCGAGGTGCCGGTCATCGTCGACGCCGGCGTGGGCACCGCCAGCGACGCGGCCGAGGCCATGGAACTGGGCGCGACGGCCGTGCTGATGAACACCGGGATCGCGGCCGCCAAGCATCCCGAAAAGATGGCCCGTTCGATGAAGCTCGCGGTCGAGGCGGGCCGACTCGCCTACGAGGCCGGGCGCATGCCGCGGCGGCTCTACGCCACGGCGTCGAGCCCCCTGGACGGCCTCGCGAGCTTCTGACGCAGGGCGCGGCCCCCATCCTGTCCCTGGTGATCGACCGCGCGGCGGCGCCTGGGGATCTCCTGGTGGCGGTGGAGGCCGCCGTCGCCGCGGGCGTCGACTGGATCCAGATCCGCGAGCGGGAGCTCCCCGGCGCCGCCCTCGTGGACTTCGCGGCGGCGGTGGCCGCGGCGGCGCAGCGCGGCGCGCGCCAGTCGCGACGCCCCGTCAAGGTGCTCGTGAACCGGCGAGCGGACGTCGCGCTCGCCATCGGCGCCGACGGCGTCCACCTGGGCTTCGATGCGATGGACGTCGACGCCGCGCGCCGGGTGCTCGGCGAGGACGCGCTCGTCGGCGTCTCGACCCATTCCGTGGCCGAGGCGCACGAGGCGGTCGCCGCGAGCTACGTGCATCTGGCGCCGATCTTCGCGCCGCTGTCCAAGGCCTCGTCGCGCCCTGCGATCGGTCTCGCCGCCGTGACCGACGCCGCATCCCGAGGTGTGCCGGTCCTCGCCCAGGGCGGCGTCGACGCGGACAACGCCGCCAGCCTGTGCGACGCCGGGGCCCGCGGCGTGGCCGTGACCGGCGCCATCCTGATGCGCGCCGACCCGGCCGTGGCGGCCGCCGTGCTTCGCCGCGCCCTGGACGACGGCGCACGCCGGCGGGATCGCGCGGGGAGCACGAGCCGGTCGTCGTAGTCGCTGTACGGGACGCACGGCAGCCGCACCCCCAGCGGCGGGGCTGCGCCGATCTTTCGACCGCCGGCGATGCGCTACCGTCGTGCGCTCGTGCGCGGTCGCCGACAACAGACGGCATCGGCCACTCGCGACCGAGAGGTTCCATGCGCCTTTCGATCTTCGTCTCGATGCTCGCCGCGGTGCCCCTCGCTCTTCCAGCGGGCGCCGCCGATCCTTTCCTGCGCCGCACGACCACTGTCGAGGTCGTCGAGAAGGTCGGCCCGATGGTCGTCAACATCACGACCGAGCGCCTGTTGCGGCAGTCGAACCCGTTCGGCCGTCGCGGCGACGACCCCTTCTTCGACCGCTTCTTCCGCGACTTCTTCGAGCCCCGGATTCCGCGCAAGGCCAAGAGCCTCGGATCCGGAGTCGTGTTAGACGCGCAGGGCCACGTCCAGACCAACGAGCACGTGGTCGGCCGCGCCGACGTCATTCGCGTCGCCTTCGCGGACGGCCGCGAGCTCGACGCCAAACTCATCGGAGCCGATCCGAACAACGATCTCGCGGTGCTCGAGGTCCTCACCGACGACGAGCTGTCCTGGATCCCGTTGAGCTCCTCGGACGACCTGATGGTGGGCGAGCCTGTCATCGCAATCGGCAACCCCTTCGGGCTCGCGAACACCGTCACGACCGGGGTCATCTCCGCGACCAATCGCTCCATCCGCACCGACAACCACGTTTACCACGGCTTCCTCCAGACCGACGCCTCCATCAACCCGGGCAATTCCGGGGGCCCCCTGCTGAACGCCGAGGGCCGGCTGATCGGGATCAACACGGCGGTGTACGGCGGCGGCCAGGGCATCGGCTTCGCCATCCCCATCGACGTCGCGAAGCGCGTCGTCTCCGAGCTGATCGAGCACGGCGAGCTGCTTCCGGTCTGGCTGGGCCTCGAATTCCAGGATCTGGGCCCGGAGCTGGCCAGGTCCCTCGACCTGCCCCAGGGCGTGCGCGGCGCGCTGGTCAACCGCGTGCGCAAGGAGAGCCCCGGACAGCGCGCCGGGCTCGCCCGGGGCGACGCCGTGACCCACGTCGACGGCCACGCGGTCGGGTCGGCGCGGGGCTTCTTCGAGATCCTCTCCACGGTGACACCGCGTCAGGTGATCACCGTCGCCTACGTGCGCGACGGCGACGAACACACCACGGACATCACCGCCGAGGAGTTCCCGGACCATCTGGTCCCGCAGCTCACCGAGGAGATGCTGGGCCTCGAGCTGCACGGCCGCAGCGAGGGCGGCTTCGTGGTGATGGGGGTGCGGAACCGCAGCGGTTCGCACCGCATCGGAATCCGGGTGGGCGATCTGGTCCTCGCGGTGAACGGGCGCAGCCTGGACGGCAGCGAGTCGCTGCGGCGTTCGATCCTCGAGCTGCGCGGTCGCAGCCGCGCGCTGCTCGTGGTTCAGCGCGGAAACGGCCGGTACAATGTGACGGTTCCCCTGCGTTGAGATCCGGCTCCGGCGTCAGGAACCCCCGCGCCCCGAGCGGGTTCCTATCGAACCGGAGGAGGAACGGGGGAGAGGTGGTCGGTGGTGATGGGGGATCGACCCCCCAGGCCCGTTTGCCCCGAGAATCGACGACAGCTCGGAGAATCTCATGAAAACGGCTCGGATCGGCTCGCTGCTTCTGTATACCGCCACGGCGGTGATCGTCCTCACCGGCTCGGGCGTCCTCGACATCGACGTCAACTGGCGCGACAACGGCGCCCAGGCCATCGACCTGTTCAAGAGCGGCGACGATGTCAGGGCGGCCAGCGGAGAACCCTTCTGGCGCGAGAACCACCTGGCCGCGAATCCGATCACGCCCGCGGGCGTGCCCGCGAGCTTCGCCGACCTCGCCGAACTCGTGTCGCCTGGCGTGGTCAACATCAAGACGTCGAAGACCGTCATCGGGCAGCCCTTCCCGCGCTACGAAGACTTCTTCGGCGGTCCCTTCCGCACCCCGGGCCGGCCCCAGGAACACCAGATTCCGAGCAAGGGCAGCGGCTTCGTGATCTCGAAGGACGGCTACATCGTCACCAACAACCACGTGGTGGAGGGGGTCGACAGCATCACCGTTGCCTTCGAAGACGGCTCCGAGCTCAGCGCCCTGGTGGTCGGACGCGACCCGAAGACGGACATCGCTCTCATCCGCGTCGAGTCCGACGAGGATCTCTTCGCGCTGCCACTGGGAGACTCCGCCAACGTGCGACCCGGCGAATGGGTCGTCGCGATCGGCAACCCCTTCGGTCTCGAGCACACGGTCACCGCGGGCATCGTGAGCGCGAAGCACCGCATCATCGGCCAGGGCAGCTATGACGACTACATCCAGACGGATGCGGCCATCAACCCGGGCAACTCCGGCGGGCCGCTCATCAACCTCGCCGGCGAGGTCATCGGCATCAACACCGCCATCAATCCACGCGCCAACACCATCGGCTTCGCGGTGCCCATCGACATGGCCAAGCAGATCCTCCCCCAGCTTCGGGCCGAGGGCCACGTGACCCGCGGCTGGCTGGGGGTCGGGATCCAGGCCGTCACTCCCGAGCTCGCGGGGCAGTTCGATCTCGAGCAAGCGCGCGGAGCACTGGTGTCCCAGGTGCTGGAGGACGGCCCCGCCTCCGAGGTCGGAAT
>JBHHVG010000414.1:0-3573 GCA_046754165.1 Myxococcota bacterium | reverse complement strand
TTTCGCCCAGATCGCTGGGGGTGCCGTCCACCTGGGTCAGCCTACCCCCCGCGCCTTCCACGCAGGGCTTCAGCGCAGCGACGTCCCAGGCGTTGAGCACCGGATCCACCATGATGTCCGCGCGGCCGGCGAGCACCCCCAGCGGAAGTCCGGCCGAGATGCTCTTGCCGAGCGCGCACAGGTCCGGCTGTACGCCGTAGTACTCCTGGGCGCTCCCATATCCGAAGCGAAAGCCCGTGACCACCTCGTCGAAGATGAGCGGGATCTCCAGGCGCCCCGTCACCTCCCGCAGCCCCGCGAGGAATCCCGGCCGCGGCGGAATCGTCCGCTGCATGGGCTCGACGATGACGCCGCCCAGCTCGTCCGCGTGCTTCTCGATCAGGTTCGCCGCCGTGTCGAGATCGTTGAACGGAGCCACGAGTACGTCGTTCCGGACCGACGCGGGGATCCCCGCCGAGTTGGGCACGGGTTCCGGATACGGCGGGAAGCTCCGGGACCACTGGTTCGACATCAGTGCTGCGTCCCCCTGCCCGTTGTAGCCGCCCTCGAACTTGAGGATGCGGTCACGCCGGCGGAACGCACGCGCCAGGCGCAGCGCGAAGAAGGTCGCTTCGGAGCCGCTGCAGTGAAAGCTCACCTTTTCGGCGCAGGGCGTTGCGCGGACGATCTCCTCCGCCAGCTCCACCGCCGGCTCGGATGCGAGCAGGTAGGAACTTCCCCGCTCGAGCGCGTCGCACACGGCGCGCACCACCGCTGGGTGGGCGTGACCCAGCAGCATCGGACCGGAGCCCAGCAGAAAATCGATGTAGCTGTTTCCGCTCTCATCGACGATACGCGACCCGCGTGCCTCCCGGACGACCATCTCGTAGTCGCGAGAAGGAGTCGGCCCCCGGGTTGCGGAAGACAGCACCTGACGGGCGCGCTCGAGCAGGTCGCGCTCCCGCTCGCTGCGCGGCACCCGCTCGAATTCGCTCATCCGCGGCGCCCGCGCTTCACCGCTTCATTCCGAAATGATCCATGTAGCCCCCGAAGCGCTCGACGATCTCGCGTTCGGCGACACCGGTTTCCCGCTTCGAGTGCACGTGCTCGCCGCGGCGGTGCTGCGGATTCCGCTCGTTCCAGTCTTCGATCGCGCGGCGCCCACGCTGCGACAACTCCTGCCCGAAGTGGTCGTAGATCTTCTCCACGGAACCGACCGGGTCCTCCAGGAACTCGTCCATCGACAGGTCGTAGAGCTGGCAAGGATCCAGGCGCTCCCGCAGCACCAGCGCATCGTCGCAGGCCCGGGCCCAGACCTCCATCTGCTCGCGGGTGATCGCCTCGCGATCGACCTCCTCCTCGTGGATTGCGCGAATCCTGGCCAGGAAGCTGCAGTACGACGACAGCACATCGCGTGGGTCCCGGTGGGTCTGGACGACGCACGCGTCGGGGTAGACCTCGAGCAGCGCCCGGAAGTGGCGCAGGTGCACCGGATACTTGAGCAGCCAGCGACGCTTCGGATCGGTCGAGCCGATCAGCTGGATGAGCCGGCGATGCCGACGGTACGTCTCGAGGTGGTGGTTCCCGCTGTACCACGCGACGTACGACGGGATCGTCGCGGTGGCTTCGAAGCAGTCATCGGTGAAGCTCTGCTGCAGCAGGTGGCCGCATTCTTCGGGCCAATCGGCCTGCATGAAGTGGATCGCCTCGACGGACGGGTCCGCGGCATAGAGTGCGTCGATTCGCTTCTGGGCGCTCCGGTAGTGCTCGTGCGCCTCCCATTCGTCGCGGGGCGGCCGGGGCTGGGGATAGGCAGAAAGCCAGTACTCGAGCTTCTGGATGCCCGGA
Source organism: Myxococcota bacterium (assembly GCA_046754165.1). Lineage (GTDB taxonomy): Bacteria > Myxococcota_A > UBA9160 > UBA9160 > SMWR01 > JAFDEI01. The sequence goes on along the minus strand of JBHHVG010000414.1, from coordinate 1,746 downwards.
TCCTGTCCCATCAGGTAGTGGAGTGCGGTGCTGCCGGTCCGGACCATGCCGGTGATGACGATCGGCCGGCGGATCTCGTGCTGGAGAACGCTGGGATACCGCTTCCAGGCTTCCTCGGCCCGCAACCGGTTGCGGAGGATCCGGACGATCTGACCCTCGACGTTGCGACGCCCCTGCCGACTCAACCTGGGGTTCTCATCGTAGGCCACGAGCAGAACACGCAGGCCCTCGAGGTAGCCCTCGTCGCCGAAGTCGTCGAGCCCGGTGGCCTGCTGCGCCGCTTCATGATACTGGGCTTCGGACGCGACGAAGCTCTCCGTCCGGCCGGACGTCATGGATCTTCCTCCGCCCGCTCCGATTCCGGGGACTGCAGTATAGAACGCGCCGGCGGTCGCGCGCTCAGGCGTCTGCCGCGTAGGGCGGCGCCGGGTCGTACTCCATGAACCGCTGCGTTTTGCGGGCGTGGTCGACGTCGAAGATCTGTCCCACGAGCCACAGGGACATGTCGATGCCCGCCGACACGCCGGCGGAGGTGACGACGTTGCCATCCCGGACGTAGCGGATGTTCTCGACGACGGTGCTTTCCGACGCGATCTCGCGCAGCGACTCGATGAAGCCCCAGTGGGTCGTGATTCGCTTTCCTCGGGTGAGCCCCGCCTTCTCGAGCACCAGGGCGCCGGTGCACACGCTGGTGATCCACTCGCAGCGCGGCGCGACCTTGCGCAGGAAGTCGAGCAGAACGGGATTCTCCGCCTCCTCCCGCGTACCCTGCCCGCCCGGAACGAGCACGACGTCGAGCGGCGGTGCCCGATCGAAGCTGGTGTTCGGGAGCACCCGCAGCCCCTTGGCGCAGCGCACCGGACCGTCGCGCTCTGCGAGCAGCACGACGGAGAGGTCGCGTCCCATCGCCGCCATCTGGAAGACCTCGAAGGGCCCAGCCCAATCGAGCTCCTCGGCGCCCTCGAAGAGAACGATCCCGATCGTCGTCATGTCGTGACTCCTCTGCTGCGGCGCACGCTGCGGTACGCCCGTCTCCAGCTCGCTGGCGAAGGATGCAGACGCTGCGAGCGGTCACGAGACACCATCGCACGCAGGCCCACGATCTACAACGATGGCGGCCGCTCGGATTCAGCCGCTCCGGCCCCGGTCGGCCACCGCGAAGACCAGCGTGGCGACGCCCAGGATCCCGGCGGCGGTGAGGAACATCACCGTGTACCCGAAGAGGTCGACGATGGCCCCGAGCAGCGGCCCTCCGACCAGCACGCCGAGGTCGAACAGCGCCGTGTAGATCGCCATGGCCGTGCCCCGGTCCGCCTCGCGCGCGCGGCTCACCACCATGCCGAAGAGGAGGGGAAAGGCGAAGCCGTGCCGGCGCCGCACAGGGCCCCGGCCAGCAGCACCTCCCTGGCGTCTGCGGCCGCCGCCAGCACCAGGAAACCACAGACCTGGGTCGCGATGGCCGGGTGGAGCACGCGCTTGGCGCCAAGGCGGTCGGGCAGCCAACCGAGAGAGATGCGCAGCAACAGCGCCACGCCCGCATAGGCGCTGAAGAACCCGCCAACGCTGCCGATCCCCGTGTGCATCACGAAGGTCTTCAGAAAGATGAACACGGCAGCGAGAGCCAACGAGAATCCTGCGGTCATCGACCACAGCGGCAGCAGGTCCACCTGGACCAGCACGCCGCGGAAGCCCCGAGGAGAGCTCTCGGCCGCGTCGCCGGCGCGTTCCACCATCTCCGGCAGCGGC
>JBHHVG010000413.1:0-3583 GCA_046754165.1 Myxococcota bacterium | reverse complement strand
GCACGGCCTCGGGCACCAGCCGGCGCTCCGCGGCCTGGACCCGGGCGGCCAGGCTGTCCGGGGTGTCGTGCTCTTCCACCGGGACCGCCTCCTGGAGGACGATGGGCCCGTGGTCGTACTCGCTGTCGACGAAGTGCACCGTCGCCCCGGTCACCTTGGCGCCGGCCTCGAGCACCGCTTCGTGCACCCGGTGGCCGTAGTAGCCCGTGCCGCAGAAGGCGGGAATCAGGGCCGGATGGACGTTCAGGGTGCACTCGTCGAACTTGCCGCGGGTCTCGAAGGGCGACAGGAAGCCCAGCAGCAGCAGCAGGTCGATCTCGTAGTTGCCGAGCACGGCGTGGAGGGCGTCGTTGAAGCCGCCGACCTCCGGGTGCTCGCGGCGGGGGACTGCCACGGCGGGGATTCCCCGCTGGCGCGCGCGCTCCAGGCCGAAGGCGTTGGGCTTCGACGCGATCACCACCACGACGCGACCCGGGACCTCGCCGGCGTCGATCTTCTCGAGGAGGTTCTCGAGGCTGGTCCCGGAGCCCGACAGCAGCACGGCCATGCGCGGGCGCCGTGCGGTCATCGCTCGAGCAGGTTCCGGAAGATGTTCTGCGTGGCCTGGCTCTTGTTCAGCGTATAGAAGTGGATGCCCGGCACGCCGCGGTCGAGCAGCTCGCGGCACTGCATGGTGGCCCACGCGACGCCCACGTCATAGGTGCGCTCGTCGTCGTCTCCGACCTCGTCGAGCCGTAGCTCGAGCTCCCGGGGGATCTTCGCGCCGGAGAGCGTCGTCATGCGGCGGATGCTTGCGGCGCCGAGGATCGGCATGATTCCCGGAACGATTGGGATCGTGATGCCCGCATCGCGTGCGCGCCCGCAGAAGTCGAAGAAGTCCTGGTTGTCGAAGAAGAGCTGGGTAATCAGGAAGTCGATGCCCGCGCCGACCTTGCGCACGAGGTTGCGCAGGTCCGCCTCGGGGCTCTCGGCCAGGGGATGGGTCTCCGGGTAGCAGGCGCCGCCGAGGCAGAACCCCGGCCGCACGCGCTTGATGAACTCCGCCAGCTCGTTGGCGTAGGTGAAGGCGCCCTCCGGCTGCTCGTAGTCCCTGGGCCGATCGCCGCCGAGCGCCAGCACGTTCTCGATGCCGGCTCGGTGCAGCTCGTCGAGGGTCGCCTCGAGCTGATCGGGCGTCGACCCGATGCAGCTGAGGTGCGCCATGGCCCGGACGCCGATCTCTCGCTGGATGCGCGCGACGATCTCGACGGTCTTGCGGCGGGTCGAGCCGCCGGCTCCCCAGGTCACGGAGACGAAGTCCGGGTTCAGGCGTTTCAGGTCGTCGACGGTCCGGTACAGGACCTCGTAGCCGGCGTCCGTCTTGGGCGGGAAGAACTCGAAGGAGAAGACCGGGCGTCCGCAACCGTAGAGTTCGGCGATCGGCATGCGAAATAGTCTACCATCCGGGTCCACTCACGCTCAGCCGGGGCATCGATCCCGGTCGCTCTGGAGGTCCCGTGGCGATCCTTGTCTCTGGTTCCCTCGCACTCGACCACATCATGGTCTTTCGGGACTACTTCAAGGATCACATTCTCGCCGACAAGCTCCACGTGCTGAACGTGTCCTTCAACATCGACAGCTTGAAGACGCATTTCGGCGGCGTTGCGGGCAACATCGCCTACAACCTGCGGCTCCTCGGAGAAGACCCATTGATCCTGGCGGCGGTCGGCAGCGACTTCGCTGCGTACGCCGAGCACCTCGACCAGCACGGAATCCGTCGCGACGCCATCACGGTCATGGACGACGTGCGCACGGCCCAGGGCTTCGTGACGACAGACCTCGACGACAATCAGATCTGGGCCTTCTACGTCGGCGCGATGGCGCGGGCTCACGAGGCGCGCGTGGCGGACGTCGACCTTCCGGTGGATCTCGCGATCGTGTCCTCGGACGGCAAGCAGGCGATGGTCGACCACGCGCGGGCGCTCAAGGCCCGCGGCGTCCCGACCTTCGTCGACCCGAGTCACGGCCTGCCGATCCTCGACAAGCGGGAGCTGCTCGAGCTGATCGACGGCTCCGCCGGCTACATCGTCAACGACTACGAGTGGGCGATGACCCTCGAGAAGACGGGCTGCAGCGGGGACGAGATCGCCTCCCGCTGCGAGGCCGTCATCACCACCCTGGGCGAGCAGGGCTCGACGATTCGTCAGGGCGACGACCTGATCGAGATTCCACCGGTGCGGGCGCCCCGGGTGGTCGACCCGACCGGCTGCGGCGACGCCTACCGCGCGGGACTGCTGGCCGGGCGTTCGCGCGGGCTCCCCTTCGAGGTCGCGGGCCGCATGGGCAGCCTGCTCGGTGCGAAGCAGGTGGCCGTCGAGGGAACGCAGCTGTTGAAGCTCGACGCCGACAGCTTTCGTGTCGACTACGAGAACGAATTCGGCTCCGATTCGAGATGACCGGCGGGCAGCGTTCGCGGAAACGCGATTACCTTCTCTTCTTCTCGGCCGCCGCGTTGCCGGTGCCGTGGATGGTGGCCCAGCACGGGTCGGGTCACGCGCTGGCACCGCCGGCGGTCGCGACCCTGGCGGGTCTGGCGATCCTCGGCGGCGCCTTGCTGCTGACCTGGGCGACGGAGCTGGCCGAGCGCGACATTCCCCAGGCCGTAGCGATCCTCGTGCTCGCCCTGGTGAGCGTTCTGCCGGAGTACGCAGTCGACCTGCACTTTGCGTGGACGGCCGGCAAGGATCTTTCGTACGCGCCCTTCGCAGTGGCGAACATGACGGGGGCCAACCGGCTGCTGATCGGTCTCGGCTGGACGCTGGTCGTGCTGGTGGCGTGCCGGCGCGGTCACGTCGACACACTGGTGATCGACGACCGCCAGCGCCTGGAGATCCGCTTCCTGCTCTGGGCCACGCTCTACTCCTTCGCCATTCCGCTCAGCGGGACCATCAACCTGATGGATGCGGCGGTGCTGTTCTTCATCTTCGGCTGCTACGCCGGCTCGGCGATGATGACCAAATCGCAGGAGGTCGACCTCACCGGGCCGGCGGCGATGGTCGACCGGGAGCTGGGCGACGCCGGCCGACGCCTGCTCGTCCTGGGCCTGCTGTTCTTCGCCGCCTACGGGATCTTCGTCTCCGCCGAGCCCTTCGCCGACAGCCTGGTCTCGATCGGCCGCGACAGCGCGCTCGACGAGTTCCTGCTGGTGCAGTGGGTGGCGCCGCTCGCGTCCGAGTCGCCGGAGTTCCTGGTCGCGACCCTCTTCGCCTGGCGGCTGCGTGGCTCCGTCGGGATCGGCGCGCTGATCTCGTCCAAGGTCAATCAGTGGACCCTCCTGATCGGCGCGATCCCCATCGCCTTTGCGCTCTCCGCGGGCCGCACCGCGGGCCTTCCCCTTGACGCGCGGCAGACCGAGGAGCTGATCCTCACATCGGCCCAGTCTCTGCTCGCCGTCATCGTCATCGTCGATCTCCGCTTCAGCCGCGCGGAGGCCGTGTCGCTCGCGGTGCTGTTCCTCGCGCAGTTCCGCTTCACGTCGCCCGAGGTTCGGTACTTCTTCATCGCGATCTATCTCGCGATCGCGTTGGTTCTGCTCGCGCGGGGT
>JBHHVG010000412.1:0-3593 GCA_046754165.1 Myxococcota bacterium | reverse complement strand
ATGTCCCGCTGTGATCACTATCGCCTGCCACCAAGCAGCAGGAGCCACAGGCCGCTGCCGGGTCGGCGGGACGCGCCTCGGCCCAGGCCGACAAGACCGGTGGCGCCGAGGATCCACAGGCCGAGGTCCGCCCCGGCGATGTCACCGAAGGCGGCGCGTGCCAGATGCGCGAGGCGACCGGGCTCGCTCCAGCGGTTGCCGACATAGGCCCAGTTGTTGGTCCAGGTGCAGGCGAGGTAGGCATCGAGGCCGCCGGCCGCTGCGAAGGCGCCCGTGACGACCGCGAACACCAGGGTGAAGCCCGCGGCCGCGAGGCCGACGTCGGCGAGTGCGGCACGGCCCGCGCCGGGCGTCGCCCGCTCGTTCCGCAGCCAGCGCCAGCCCCGTTCGGCCGCGAGGAAGGCCAGCACGGCCAGGCCCGACTGCTTGCTCTGGTACGCCATGCCCGCGGCGGCACCGGCCAGCAGCAGCCGCGCCGGAGACCGACCCGCGCCGGGAGTCCAGAGCGCGACGGCCGCCGCTACCCAGAGCAGCAGGAAGATCTCGGTGCTGGCCTGGTGGACCGTCCCAGACTGGTTGAAGGTCATCGCCGAAAAGGCGAGCGCCGAAAAGGCGGCCGCCGCGATGCCCCCGATCCGCCGGGCGATCGCGTACACCACCGCCGTGGTCGCCAACCCGTAGACGACCGTCGCGGTCCGCAGTGCCGCCAGTCCCTCGCCGGCGACGGCCTGCACCGCCGCCAGGAAGTAGAAGGAGAACGGGGTCTTCTGGTTGTACACGTCGGCGTACGGCAGCGCGCCCTGGAGAATTCGCTGGCCGAGCAGGGCGAGCTCGCCCTCGTCCCGGATCAGGACGGCGTCGCGGAAGGGCAGCCGAATCGCGAACGAGAGCAGCAGGATGATCGCGAGCGGGAGCCACTCTGCGACCCGAGCCGTTCGATGCTCCTGTTTCCCGGCAGCCATCGGCACGAATCCCAGAATGATGGCCACGATCCCATGATCTCGGCCGGTGCGGAGTCGAGGGCGCAGCGCCCCGCCGTCCCATTATGACAGCTCTGGCCGGCACGCCAGCAGCGGGCGGCGCGGTGACAGCCTCGTCCGCTTCTTCAGTCCGTCCTGAGCGGCAGCGCGCCGTCCGCGGCGCTTGTGCCGCCGCCGGAGTCGCCTAGATTCCAGATGCGGCCGGGACGGATCCCCGGCGCGAGGGGGCCGATGGCGTCGTCGTTGCAGAATTGGGGCGAGATCCTCCGCACCCAGAACCTGTCTTCGGACCGGGGGATGGACACGGTCTCCCGCTGGCTGCTGATCACGCGGGCGAGCGTCTTTCCGATGACGATCACCTCTGCGGCCATCGGCGGGTTCCTGGCGGCGGCCGATCCAGCCGCGAGCTGGATCTACTTCGCGGTCGCGATGGTCGGCCTGCTGTTGGCCCACGCCGCCAACAACATGATCAACGACTACTTCGACCTGGAGAGCGGCGTCGACAGCGACGAGTACGTGCGCGCCCAGTACGCGCCGCACCCGGTTCTCTCGGGCCTGATCTCGAAGTCGGGCCTGCTCGTCGCGATTGCCATCGTCAACATCCTCGACCTGGGCATCCTGCTCTATCTGACCGAGGCGCGCGGATACGGCGTCGCGATCTTCGCGCTGCTGGGCCTGTTCATCAGCGTCGGGTACGTCGCACCGCCCATCCAGCTGAAACACCGCGGGCTCGGTGAGCCCGGCGTGGCGTTCGTGTGGGGCCCGCTGATGGTCGGCGGAACGTACTACGCCACCACGGGAACTCTCGAGCCGTGGGTGCTGGTGGCGAGCGTTCCCTACGCGATCCTGGTGACCACCGTGCTGATCGGCAAGCACGTCGACAAGTTCGACGCCGATTCGGCCAAGGGCATCCACACGCTGCCCGTGATCCTGGGGAAGGAACGCTCGCTCTTCCTCAACCAGCAGCTCATGGTCACGTACTTCGTGTTCGTGCTGTCGCTGGTGATGGTCGGAAGCCTCGGGGTGTGGACCCTGCTCACCTTCCTCGCGCTTCCGCGTATGTGGGAGGTGATCAAGACCTACAGCAAGCCGCGCCCGAGCGAGGCGCCGCCGGGCTACCCGATCTGGCCGCTGTGGTACGTGGCCTGGGCGTTCTCGCTCACCCGCCGGGCGGGCGGGCTCTTCGTGCTCGGCCTGGTGATCGACGCGTTCTACCCCATCCACCTGTAGGCGTCGCGCAGCGCGCGCCGGCCGCGCTCCTGCAACACCACGCCGTGGGTGACGATCACCCGGTCGAAATCCCAGGACAGGATCTCGTCGAGCGACGCGCGAGCGGCTTCTCGGTCGCGAATGAATTGCTTGAACATGCGTGTGGGTCCGAACTTCCCGTGGATACCCATGAGCCGCATCCACTGGCGCGTCAGAAACGAGTCGGTCTCCCGCATGTTGAAGGCGAGGTCCGTGAGCAGCAGCGTCCCGCTGGCTCGGTGAAGGAACACGACCTCGCCGACCATGGGCATGCCGCCGATCACGCGCTGCTCGATCTCTCCGGACCAGGCGGGTGGCGCTTCGTTTCCCAGGACTTCGTGGAAGTCGAGATCCCTGCGCTTCTCGGGCAGCCCGGGCGCCGCGTAGCGCGCCGCGTCCGGGTAGATCGCCGCGGCCTGGCCGAAGAAGAGGTGGTGCACCTTGTTGGGCGCCACGATGTGTCCGACGCCGCCGAGGGCCGAAAGCTCTTCGCACAGCTCGTCGTCGATCTCCACCGGCGAATGCAGGAAGAGCTCGCCGTTCGCCAGCCGGATCACCGTCATCCTCGCGCCGATGTGGAGGCCGACGATGCGGAGCGGCCGGTTGACGACCCACAGGCCCTCTCCGAGGCGGCGGAGGAGCGGTTCGGCCATGGAGTCAGCAGCAGCCCTCGGAGGACTCCCGGTTGGCGCGGTAGCCCGCACCCTTGGTTTCGCGTGGATCGCGCGGCGCGGTCCGCGCGCAGTCGAAGGGCCGGCGTTCTTCCTCCGGGACCGGAACCCGCGGAGGGATCGCGATGACGAAGTCCTCGTAGGGCGGGGAGGTCAGGATGCCGAAGGTCTTGGCGCATACCGCCGTGCGTTCGCCTCGCCGGAGCACGTGGCCGTCGTCGTCCTCGACCTGCTTCCACGGGCCCCGCAGCATGACGGCCTGGTTTGCATCGTCGCAGGGCCCTTCCTTGCCCTTCGTGGCGGTGACGGTGACCGAGCGGAACTCGATGCCATCGACCACACGGAAGGGCTCGTCGCTCCACTGGTCGATGGAGATGCCATAGAAGCCCGCCGCTTCGAGCTCGCTCGGGATTTCCTGCTCCTGGAAGGCGCCGGAAATGCAGCCGCTCCAGAGCTCCGGGTCGGCGCGCAGGGCTTCCGGAACGGGCTCGTCACTCACGATGTCCGAGATGGCGATGCGGCCTCCCACCGCGAGCACGCGATAGATCTCGCGGATGAGCTGGCGCTTCGCCTCTGGGCGCACGAGGTTGAGGACGCAGTTCGATACGACGATGTCGACGGATCCATCGGGTACGAGCGGTGTCACGCGGCGGATCCTGTCGCATTCGGCCTCGAGAAGGGCGAGCTCCGCCGC